>NZ_JBDJAV010000080.1:0-24032 GCF_039649625.1 Plantactinospora sp. ZYX-F-223
CCGTCCCATCGCGCGGCGGATGCCGTGCCGTTGGCAGGCCTCGGCGAAGTCGACGCTCAACGCCGTCACGGCCAGCACCGGACGCCATGCACGCATGGTGAGTTCCGTTTCTCTCGGGAATGACCGAGCGCTGAGCCGCTGCCGGCTCGAAGAGTTAGGTTAGGGCTAACCATGGCCGCGTCTCCTGGCTAGCCGCCATGATCCAGCTCACCGACACGACGACCCGGCTCAGCCGAGAAGACGGTCTCGAATTCGCGATGGAACGGATTGATGGCGAGCGCGACGACCGCGACCCCCGCCACGATTCGCCGGGTACCGCTCGCTCACGGTAACGAGGCTGGCGCGATGCCACGGTGCGGCGATCCGCGCGTCATCTGGTACTGGATGACCCAGAACGGGCCGGGCGCCATGACCGTCCGCAACGCGATGGTCACCGGCGCCGGGTTCGGCGAGACGATCCGCAGCATCAACGGCTCGATCGAATGCAACAGCGGGAACCCTGTCCAGGTGCAGAGCCGGGTCACCAGGTACCAGCAGTTCGTCGGCATTCTCGGCGTGCCGACCGGCGCCAGCCTGTACGGCTGATCCGCGGCCGGGCCTCGTCACCGTCGCTCCGACGGCGACGGGGTCCGCCAGGTCGCCGGCGTACCCGCCTCGAACCGGGCGCCTGCCGCTGGCCAGGCTCGCCCAGCCGGCAGGCGTTGCCGCGGGTGGAGCGGGACCACCTCCATGACCAAGTCGATGGCCGCCTCGGTGTCGAGAACACCCAACTCGTGCATGCGGGCGTCGATGTCCAGGGTGTGCCGGGACCTGACCGGCACCGGGATGCTCGCCGGGACTACCGATGGCCCATACCGCTGTCCGTGTCACTGCCCACCCGGCCGCCGTTCGCCCTACTGCTGAGCCTCCGGCAGCAGGGTCACGTTGTAGCGGACGAGGCTGTCCCACGCCTTCGCGTAGTTCTCCGGTCCCCACGGTGTCGATTCCTTGCCGGGCTGCGGGTCGTCCCCGATGTCGATGAAGGTTCCTTCGTGGCCGCCCGGAGTGAAGAGGAAGAGCATCTTGGCAGGCTGCGTGCTGATGTTCTTGAAGCGGTGGCGGTTGCCGCGGGGGATGAAGACAAAGTCGCCCGGTCCGGCGACGAATGTCTCGTCACCGTTGAGGAATTCGAGTTCTCCGATGAGAAGGTAGAAGGCCTCGTCCTCGTCGCCGTGTGCGTGGGCCACCGGTCCGGCGCCTGGCGGCACCGTCGTCTCGACAAAGCCGAGCGAGCCGTTGGTGTCGGCCGCGGTTACTTTGATGGTGTAGGTGTCGCCAGCGACCCACTTGACGATTCCCTCGCCGTTACGTACGAGGATGCCGCCCCGATTGGTCCACCGCGGGTCGCTGCTGTCGGGGATCGGTACCGGAAGACTCACTGTCGGTCCTTTCTGGCACAGGAGGGTTTGGCCGGCTCCCGGCCGGGCCTCGGGCACCGGCGCCTCGTCACTCGCCGCGGCGGGGCTGTCTCGGTTACCCCGATCGGCCCCGCCGGTCGACGATCAGGTCTGCTGCCCCATCCCGGTCGTTGACCGCTCCGCCCATCGACCGCATCTGGTTCAGGGGCTGCCGCCGGTCGGTGGCCACCCCCATGATCGCCCGCGCGTTGTCGTCGGTCATGGTCAGCAGACCGTTGGTGGTGATGCTGGGCTGCTGCCCGATGTTGGGATGCAGGTGGGCGGTGGACACCAGGGCCGGGTAAGGCACCAGCTGGGCCCGCTGGTCCAGCAGCTTCACCCCGATCGTCGGCAGCGGTGCGACGGCGGGCCGGACCCGGCGCGCGCTCTCCGCCGCCACGACGGCGGTGATGGACATGGCCAGACCGTTCCCGTACGGCACCAGCATCACCGCGCTGGACAGGTCTCGGGGCGCCTCGGCCATCAGCTCGGCCCACCGGGTCAGGGTGCGGCCCTGCCGGTCGGTTTCCACCACGATCTGGGCGTACCCGACGCTGCTCAGCTCCAGCGCCTCGATCTCGAACGCCACCACGATGCCGACTCCGGCGCCGGCGCCGCGGACCGCCCAGAACAGGTCGGGCTCGTGTGCGGCGTCGGCGTGCACGAGTGTGCCGTCGGCGAGCACCACGTCGACCGCCTGGACGTGGTCGATGGTGAGGCCGTACCGGCGGACCAGCCAGCCGACGCCGCCGGCCGTGACCAGCCAGCCGACGCCGACGTTGCCGTGGCCGCCGGAGCTGATCGCCAGCCCGTACCGGCTGAGCGTCTCGGCCACCTGGGCCCAGCGGGCTCCCGCCTCGACCCGGACCCGGCGAGTCCGCTGGTCGAGCAGCTCGACCCGGTGCATCGCGGGGCAAAGGACACCGGCGGCGTGCGCTTGATCCGCCCGCTGTCACGTCGCGGCATCCTGCTCGGCACAGTCGAGAGCGCGGCACTGCCGGCCCTGTACACCGCCACCTCCCAGACGCACGCGGCGGCCGGTTCTACGGTCCCAGCGGTCTCGGGCACCTGTCCGGCGCGCCCGCAGAACAGCCCGTCTACTCCCGGCTGCGAAGTGAGCACGAGGCCGAGCGGATCTGGCAGATTTCCGAGGACTTCACCCACACCTCCTTCCCGGCCGCTCCCGCCAGGAACAGGAGGTACGCCTGGTACTGGCGGGCCGCCGACGTCATCGCGGCGGTCAGACCGCCGCACGCGCCGCTGGTTGAGGCTTGCCGGTCACTCCAGCGGTGGTCGCCGTAGCGGAGTCGTCAAGGAAGCCACCAGCGGTGTAGTGGGTCCGTATGGCGTGGTCGGCCGGCACGGCATCCGGCGTGACGATGGTCGACATGACTACGTACTCGGAGGGTCCACCCCTGCAGGCACTGGTACTCGTTCGTCTGCCTGGATGCGCACTCGATCGGTTCGAGCGGTTTCTTCGCACCCAAAGCGGGGTCACCGCCGGCCGGCTCCGTCGTCGGCGACATCGATCTCGTGGTACACGTCTGCTGCCCGGCTCTGATCGACCTGGATCGGCTGGTGACAGCCATGCGAACCGAGGGAGCGATCAGCTCGATCACCCACCTCGTGATCGGCGAGATCGACCTGGCTGAGCCCGCTGACGCACCATGCCGGCCACCAGCGGAAGACCGCGGCACACATCTCACTGCCGGAGCGACACGCTGTTCAGGTTTGCGGTGCCGGCGGTCTCGGCCTCGATCGGTCCGTCCTCGACGGCGCCCACCCCGGGGCCGGGATGCCGCTGCGGCCTACCATTCCTGCACCGCCTCCTCGGGTTCCGTCACGCGAGTTTCCCGTCATCGAGGCAGGTCCGGACGGCCTTGGCCAGGTTCGACGCCCGTGGGTCGTCGGGCCGGAAGTTCCAGAGGTTCGTGACGTAGCCGAAGCCGACACCAGCGTCGGGGTCGGCGAAGCCGATCGATCCGCCGGAGCCTGGGTGGCCGAACGACCCCGGCCCGGCCATCGGCATCGGCGGGCAGGTTCGCATGAACCCGAGCAGAGGTAGCGCCCCCTGTGGTCATCTGCCTCGTCAGTGCGGTTCCGCCGCGCCGACGAGGCGATGGTCGGGCAGGATTGGGAACGCTCCGGTGACCTGGTACCGCACGCCGCAGGCGGGTGCCGGCTCCGCCGCCGCGTACCCGACCGTGCCGGGGGCGGCGGTCAGGACGGCGGCGAGGGCGGGCACGAGCAGGATACGGAGCCAACGGGCCACTCGGGACGGACGATTGCGCATGACGGTCCTCGCTCTCGGCTACTGCCGGCGACGGGGTGCCCCCGACACCCGGACATCCATGATGAGCGACGGATGACCGGTCGTGGTGCCGCCGGTCGGCGACGGTCGACCGATGTCGGAAACCTGTCCGTCCCGGTAGAGGCGCCCGTTCCACGCCGAGTCGCCGGGTCTCGGTTGGGTCCGAGCTGATCGTTCCCGGGGCCACCCGCGCCGCTGTTCGGTCGTCGTCCCGGGCCGCCGGGCCGGGTCTCCGGGGCCACCGCGACGACAACCGCCTGACGGCAAGAGCGTCGAGAGATCTTGTCTCCTCCTATTCCTATAGGGATACTAGGCTATATGAGGAGCCGGGATGACAGCGATCTCTGAGGCATCGGTCAGTGGCGCGCGGACCCCGCCGCACGACCCGGACGACCTGCGGTCGCTGAAGGTGGTGCCGGCCCGCCATCCGTGGCGGTGGGTGGCGAGCGCGGTGGCGGCGGTGCTGCTGGCGATGGCACTGCACGCACTGGTCACCAACCCGGCCTGGGAGTGGCACGTCGTCAGCCAGTACCTGTTCTACGAGACGGTGCTCCGGGCGGTCGGCGTCACCCTGCAACTGACCGCCCTCGGCATCCTGCTCGGATTTGCCCTGGGCACGGTGCTCGCGCTCATGCGGCTGTCCCGCAGCCCGCTGCTACAGGCCATCTCCTGGGGCTACGTGTGGCTGTTCCGCTCGGTGCCGTTGATCCTGCAACTGCTGTTCTGGTTCAACCTGGCCCTGCTCTACGACCGGATCTCCTTCGGTGTCCCGTTCGGACCGTCCTTCTTCGACATCGGCACCCAGGATCTGGTCGGGCCGCTGACCGCGGCGACCCTTGGCCTGGCGCTGCACCAGGCGGCGTACTGCGCGGAGATCGTCCGGTCCGGGTTCCTCTCGGTGGACCAGGGGCAGCTGGAGGCGGCGACGGCGCTCGGCATCCCGAGGCGGCGCCAGATCCGGCGGATCTTGCTGCCGCAGGCGATGCGGACCATCGTCCCGACCGCCGGCAACGAGATCATCGGCCTGGTCAAGGGCACGTCCGTGGTCTACATCATGGCCATTCCGGAGCTGTTCTACCAGGTCCAGGTGATCTATTCGCGCAACGGCCGGGTGATCGCCCTGCTGCTGGTGGCGGCGATCTGGTATCTGGCTCTGACCACCGTGCTGTCGATCGTCCAGTACTACGTCGAGCGGCACTACGCGCGCGGCGCAGTACGCACGCTGGCGCCGACGCCGTGGCAGCGGGTCCGTAGGTTCGCCGACGACCTCGCGGCGGCCCGCCGCCAGCGTCGGGCCGACCGGGACCGGCTCGCGGCCGAACTCGACGGGGGAGCAGATCGATGAGCCGGCCCATGGTGGAGCTGCGCGGCATCCACAAGAGCTTCGGCCCGCTGGAGGTGCTGCGCGGCGTCGACCTGCTGGTCCGGGCCGGTGAGGTGGTCGTGATCCTCGGCCCGTCCGGCTCCGGCAAGTCGACGCTGCTGCGCAGCATCAACCACCTGGAGAAGGTGAACCGGGGGTACGTGCGCATCGACGGCGAACTGGTGGGATACCGCCAGGTCGGCGGGCGGCTGCGCGAACTGAAGGAGCGGGAGGTGCTGCGGCAGCGTACCGACATCGGCTTCGTGTTCCAGAACTTCAACCTCTTCCCGCACCTGACCGTGCTGGAGAACGTCGTGGAGGCGCCGGTCTCCGCGCAGGGTCGGGGTCGGCGCGAGGTGGTCGAGCTGGCCACCCGGCTGCTGGACCGGGTCGGTCTGTCCGACAAGGCGCGGAGCTATCCGCGCCAGCTCTCGGGTGGTCAGCAGCAGCGGGTCGCCATCGCCCGGGCACTCGCGCTGGAGCCGAAGGTGGTGCTCTTCGACGAGCCCACCTCCGCGCTGGACCCCGAACTGGTCGGCGAGGTCCTGGACGTGATGCGGAACCTGGCCCGGGTCGGCACCACCATGATCGTCGTCACGCACGAGATCGGCTTCGCCCGCGAGGTCGCCGACACGGTGGTCTTCATGGACGACGGTCGCATCGTCGAGCAGGGCTCACCCCCTCAGGTCCTCGACGACCCGAGGCATGAACGCACCCGCGCCTTCCTCGCGAAGGTCCTCTGAGCAACCCCGAAAGCCCTTCGAGCCAAGGAGGTCCTCCATGCCGAGATGGCGGCACGCCGCCCTGGTGTCCCTGGCCGGCGTACTGGCGGTGACCGGCTGTGGCACCCCGGACGACGAGCGGGCCGTGCCGGTCGACCCGTCCGCGAGCGCCGGCGGACAGGTGATCAACACCAGCCCTGACCAGAAGCGGGTCCGGGCGGAGAAGGTAGAGGCGATCGCGGCCACGGTGCCGGAGGCGATCCGCGCCGACGGCAAGCTCGCCGTCGGGGTGAGCGGCGAAGGATCGCCACCGCTGGCGTTCCGGGCCGACGACGACCGCACGCTGATCGGTGTGGAGCCGGACATCGCGCAGTTGGTCGCCGATGTTCTCGGCCTGGAGTTGGACCTGCGACCCACCTCGTGGGAGAACCTCTTCCTGGTGGTCCGCTCAGGCCAGAACGAGGTGGGGTTCTCCAACATCACCGTGACCGAGGAGCGGAAGGACATCTACGACTTCGCGTCGTACCGGGTCGACTCGCTCGGCTGGGAGGTGAAGAAGGACGGCAAGATCGACAAGATCGAGAAGCCGGCCGACATCGCCGGGCTCACCGTCTCGGTCAGTTCCGGTACCAATCAGGAGCAGGTCCTGCTGCGCTGGGACGCCCAGAACAAGGCCGCCGGACTGGCGGCGGCGAAGATCGTCTACTACCAGCGTCCGACGGAGTACCAACTCGCCCTGCGCTCCGGGCGGATCGACGCCTACTTCGGGCCGAACCCGGCGGTGGTCTACCACGCGGCGGTCAGCGGGGAGACCAAGATCGTCGGCCTGGTGCCGGGTGGCGGTGAGGTGCCGGCCCAGATCGCCGCGATGACCAAGAAGGACAACAAGCTGGTCCAGGCGCTGGGCGAGGCGCTCAACACCGTCATCACGAACGGAAAGTACCGCGAGGTGCTGGCCCGGTGGGGGCTGGAGAGCGAGGCCATTCCTACCTCGCAGGTCAACCCGCCCGGGCTGCCCCGCTCGTGACGTCGACACTCGCCGGCACCGCCGCGCGTTCCGATTCCGGCATCCGGTGCCGTCGTCCGGCGGCACACCACCTTGGGAGGCGCCGTGACCCGCAGCCTGCACGATGACACCGCGACGCACATCCTGGACAACCCGGTCTGGGCGGCCCTGACCGGCCAGCACGCCCACCTGGCCGAGATACGCGGTCAGGCCGCCCGCTACCACCTGGACGTCGCGCCGTTCGCCACCCTGGCCGCCGGCCACGACGAGCGGGCCTGGGCCGACCTGGCCGCGCTGGCCGGCCCGGCCACGGTGGTGCCACTGGCCGGGGTGGACGCGACCCCGCCGGCCGACTGGGAGGTCGTGGAGCGGATCCCCGGCGTCCAGATGGTCGCCACCACCCTGGCGGCGGCTCCCGACCCGGACTCGGTACGTCTCGACTCGGCCGACGTGCCGGAGATGCTCGACCTGGTGGCGCGTACCGAGCCGGGGCCGTTCCGGCCGCGCACCATCGAGTTGGGCAGGTACCTCGGCGTCCGGATCAACGGCCGGCTCGTGGCGATGGCAGGCGAGCGCCTCCATCCCCCCGGTTGGACCGAGATCAGCGCGGTCTGCACCGATCCGGCGTACCGTCGGCTCGGTCTCGGGTCCCGGCTGGTCCGTTCGGTCGCTGCCGGCATCCGCGAGCGCGGCGAGATCCCCTTCCTGCACGCGTCGGCCGCCAACAGCGGGGCGATCCGCCTCTACCGCTCGCTCGGGTTCACGCTGCGCCGGCACACGTGGTTCAGCGCGGTCCGTACGCCCGACCGGGCGCGCGTACCCGCCGACACCGCGGCCCGGACACCCGAATAATGCCTATCGGAATAGTAGGCAATGCGGCGGAGTTGGATCAGGTGCGACGGCCGAGAGGAGAGTCTCCGATGCCTGCCAACCGACCGCGGTGTGTCGCGCGCCCGTTACGACACGTCCGGTGCGCACGCGTGACCGCCATCGTGGACGTGCCCGCCAAGGCGAAGCCGACCGCGCCCGCCCCTGCCCCCGCCACCCGACGGCGTCCCAGGTCGGTGCCGCGACCGGCCACCGGTCGCGGCACCGCGTCCGGTGGCCCCCTCCGAGCAGGAAGTTGAGCAGCACCATGGCCGATTCACCGCACCCACTGCATCTCGCCGTCGCGCTCGACGGTGCGGGTTGGCATCCCGCGGCGTGGCGGGAACCACGGGCCCGCCCGGCGGAGCTGCTCACCGCCCGCTACTGGGCCGACCTGGTGGCCGAGGCGGAACGGGGCCTGCTGGACTTCGTCACGATCGACGACTCGCTCGGGTTGCAGTCGTCGCGCCACACCGAGCCGGACGGGCGTACCGACCAGGTGCGCGGGCGCCTCGACGCCGTACTGGTCGCCGCGCGGGTGGCCCCGCTGTCCCGGCACGTCGGCCTGATCCCCACGGCGGTGGTCACGCACACCGAGCCGTTCCACCTCTCCAAGGCCATCGCCACCCTGGACCACGTCTCCACCGGGCGGGCCGGTGTGCAGGTACGGGTGTCGGTCCGATCGGACGAGGCGGCGCACTTCGGTCGCCGTACGCTGCCCCGGCTTGGTACCGAGGGGTTCACCGGCCCGGCGGTGCAGGGGCTGATCGCCGACCTGTTCGAGGAGGCGGCCGACTACGTCGAGGTGATCCGGCGGCTCTGGGACAGCTGGGAGGACGACGCCGAGATCCGGGACGTCGCCACCGGGCGGTTCGTCGACCGGGAGAAGCTGCACTACATCAACTTCGAGGGGCGCTGGTTCGGCGTCAAGGGCCCATCGATCACGCCGCGCCCGCCGCAGGGGCAGCCGATGGTTGGCGCGCTGGCACACCACAGCGTGCCGTACCGCCTGGTCGGGCGCGGCGCCGACATCGGTTTTGTGACCCCGCACGATCCGGAGCAGGCCCGGGCGATCGTCGCCGAGATCCGCGCCGAGCAGGCCGCCGCCGGCCGGGCCGAACAGACCGTACACGTCTTCGCCGATCTGGTCGTCTTCCTCGACGACTCGGCGGCGAGCGCGCGGGCCCGCAGGGCGCGTCTCGACGAGCGTTCCGGCGGCGAGTTCTCCAGCGACGCCGAGGTGTTCGTCGGCACCCCCGGCGACCTCGCGGACCTGCTGGGCCAATGGCAGGCGGCCGGGCTCGCCGGCTTCCGGCTGCGGCCGGGCACCGTGCCGCACGACCTGGAGCAGATCACCCGGGTACTCGTGCCGGAACTGCAACGGCGGCAGGCGTTCCGCCGCGGGTACGAGGCGAAGACCCTGCGCGGGCTGCTCGGCCTCGCCCGACCCGTCAACCGTTACGCGGCCGTGTGACCGCTGTGCCGAGCATCGCGGAAGGGGTCATCGACCATGAGTAGACCACGCAAGCAGATCCACCTGGCCGCCCACTTTCCCGGCGTCAACAACACCACGGTGTGGAGTGATCCGGAGGCGGGCAGCCACATCGACTTCAGTTCGTTCGCCCATCTCGCCCGTACCGCCGAGCGGGCGAAGTTCGACTTCCTCTTCCTGGCCGAGGGGCTGCGGCTGCGCGAGCAGAACGGCCAGATCTACGACCTGGACGTGGTGGGCCGGCCGGACACCTTCACCGTGCTCGCCGCGCTCGCGGCAGTGACGGAGCGGCTCGGGCTGGCCGGGACGATCAATTCCACCTTCAACGAGCCGTACGAGGTCGCCCGGCAGTTCGCCAGCCTCGACCATCTCTCCGCCGGCCGGGCCGGCTGGAACGTCGTCACCTCCTGGGACGCATTCACCGGCGAGAACTTCCGGCGCGGCGGCTTCCTGCCCCAGGAACGGCGCTACGAGCGGGCCCGCAACTTCCTGCGGACCACCTGGAAACTCTTCGACTCCTGGCACGGCGACGAGATCGTCGCGGACAAGGAGAGCGGCGTCTTCCTCCGCGACGCGCGGCCGGGAGCCTTCCACCACACCGACCCGGACTTCGACATCACCGGGCAGTTCAACGTGCCCCGCAGCCCCCAGGGGCGGCCGGTCATCCTCCAGGCCGGCGACTCCGACGAGGGACGCGAGTTCGCGGCCTCCTCGGCGGACGCGATTTTCAGCCGGTACGACACCCTCGCCGCCGGTCAGGCGTTCTACTCCGATGTCAAGGGCCGGCTCGCCCGATACGGGCGTACGCCGGAGCAGTTGCTGATCCTGCCGGCCTCCACCTTCGTACTCGCCGACACCGACACCGAGGCCCAGGAACTCGCGCACGAGGTGCGGTTGCGCCAGGTGAGCGGGCAGACCGCGATCAAGTTCCTGGAGCAGCTCTGGAACCGGGACCTCTCCGGCTACGACCCGGACGGGCCGCTGCCGGAGATCGACCCCGACCCGGGCGAGAACACCGTCTCCCGGGGCCGGGCCAGCGTGCGGATGTACCGCGACCCGATCGCCACCGCCCGCGAGTGGCGTGATCGCGCTGAGGCCAAGAAGCTGTCGATCCGGGAACTGATCATCGAGGTGACCGGCCGGCAGACGTTCGTCGGGGCGCCGGAGACCGTGGCGCACGGCATCAACGACCTGGTGCAGGCCGATGCCAGCGACGGGTTCATCCTGGTCCCGCACATCACCCCCGGCGGGCTGGACGGGTTCGCGGACCGGGTCGTCCCGCTGCTCCAGGAGTGGGGGGTGTTCCGCACCGACTACCAGGGCGAGACCCTGCGCGACCATCTCGGCCTCGGCACCCCGGTGGCCGTTGGGGGTGGATCGATGAACGTTCCTGGTACCGGCCGTCGGAGAAGGGTGCTGCCATGACCGTTCCACCACTTGCCGTACTCGACCTGGTCCCGATCTCCTCGGGATCGACCGCCACCGAGGCGCTGCGCAACAGCATCGACCTCGCCCAGCAGACCGAACGATTCGGGTACGCCCGCTACTGGTTCGCCGAGCACCACCTCAATCCCGGGGTCGCCGGTACGTCGCCGGCGGTGCTGCTGGCGCTCACCGCGGCGGCGACCTCGACGATCCGGATCGGATCCGGTGCGGTGCAGCTCGGCCACCGCACCGCGCTGTCGACAGTGGAGGAGTTCGGGCTGATCGACGCCCTGCACCCGGGTCGGCTGGACCTCGGCCTCGGCCGGTCCGGCGGACGCCCGACCGAACCGAAGGCCGAACCGGCACTCGTCGGCGGCAGCAGGGTCGTCGACGGTCGGGCCCCGAACGGGTTGCTGATCCCACCGAAGTTCTCCTTCGCGCACCTGCTCACGTCGCCGCGCTTCGCGTTGCAGAAGACGCTGCTGCAACTGCCGGGTGCCCAGTCGCAGAACTACACCGAACAGATCCGGGACATCCTCGACCTGCTGCACGGCACCTACCGGTCGGCCGAGGGGGAGGAGGCCCACGTGGTGCCGGGGGAGGGTGCGCAGGTGCAGATCTGGATCCTCGGCAGCAGCGGTGGCGAGAGCGCGAGCGTCGCCGGGGAGAACGGGCTGCGGTTCGCCACCAACTACCACGTCAGCCCCGGTACCGTCCTCGAAGCCGCGGACGCATACCGGGCGGCCTTCCGGCCCTCCGAGGAGCTGGACCGGCCGTACGTCAGCGTCTCGGCCGACGTGGTCGTCGCCGAGGACGCGGCGGAGGCCCGCGAGCTGGCCTCGGGCTACGGGCTCTGGGTACGCAGCATCCGGACCGCCGAGGGCGCGATCCCGTTCCCGACCCCGGAGCAGGCCCGGGCCTACTCCTGGACCGACGCCGACCGCGAGCTGGTCGCCGACCGCGTCGACACCCAGTTCGTCGGTACCCCGGCACAGGTCGCCGACCAGCTCGACCTGTTGCGCGAGGCGACCGGCGCCGACGAGCTGATCATCACCACCATCACCCACGAGCACGCCGACCGGGTGCGGTCCTACCGGCTGCTCGCCCAGGAGTGGCAACGCCGGCACGGCTAACCGGTACCTTCGCCGACGCGTTGAGAGGGGAGTCATGGATCTCATCACCATCGTCGACACGTCGTGGCAGCGTCCGGACGGGTGTCGGGTGCCGGCGGTCCGGAGCCTCGGATGAGTCTGGGGCAGGCGTTGGACCACCGCGAACTGCGGCGGGTCTTCTCCACGTTTCCCACCGGCGTCGTCGCGATCGCCGCCGTCGTCGACGGTGCGCCGACGGGCCTGGCGGCGAGTTCGTTCACCTCGGTGTCGCTCGATCCGCCGATCGTGTCGCTCTGTGTCGCACACACCTCGACCACCTGGCCGGTGCTGCGGTCGGCACCCTCCTACGGCATCAGCGTGCTCAGCGTCGACCAGGAACAGGCGTGCCGGCAGCTGAGCAGTCGGGGCGTCGACCGGTTCGCCGCGCTGGGCTGGCGGGTCTCCGACGGGGGTGCGGTCTTCCTCGACGGGGCGAGCGCGTGGCTGGACTGCACCCTGCTGGAGCAGATCACCGCCGGCGACCACGACATTGTCCTGCTCCGGGTGCACGACCTCGGTGGCGACGTCGAGATCGCGCCGCTGGTCTTCCACGCCAGCCAGTACCGCAGCCTCGAACGGTGACGGTCCAACTGCGTTGGGAACTGTCCCGCGCGGGGACGCCCGCTGTCCGGTAGCCGCCGTCCCGCGCGGCGTCGTCGCGACGTCCCGGCTCCGAAGAGGATCGATGGTTGTGTGTCGAGTTAGGTTAGCCTAACCTGACGGAATGACTGCATTGTGGAGACTCAGCGTTGTCGGGTTCGTCACCGTCCTGGTCGGACCGCTCGTCGTGTCCCCGCCGGCCGCCGCGGCGGCGGACGCCGCCGACACCCGGTTTCTCGTGACCTACTACGCCACGCCGCACATGTCCCAGATCCTCGGGCAGCGCTGGTCGGGCTGTGCGGAGCCCAACGGTGGCTGGGGCGGCACCTCGTCGCACTTCACCATCACCCATCCGCCGTGCGCCTGACCGGATCCGGTCAGGCCAGCGCGCGGTGTCGGGCGTAGCCGGTTGGCCGGCGTCGCCCTGCATGGCAACGTCATCATCCAGTTGGAGCCGCGCTAGTCGCGACGCCGTTTAGTTAGGTCGGTAGCTGGTTTGTCAAGGTTCGCCGGCGAGGATGTCGATGCTGGTTGTGGCCTTGTAGGTGCGGCGGTCGATGTGGGGTCCGCGGGCCTGGTACTTGGAGTTCGAGCGTTTGATCATGCGGGTTTGGTCCGGATGCGGCGGTCGGGTAGCAGGTTCGCCAAGACGTGTTCGCCGATGACGCCGACCAGGTCGATGACGGTGTCGGCGATGACACCGGCGGCTTGTACGACCTGGTCGCGGGCGGCGTTGAGGGCGGTGGTGAAGCTGGCCCGGTCCGGATCAACACCGGGTCGGCTGTCGGTGGCGTCGACCATGGCGGTGCGTGACACCTGGTAGACGATCAGCAGGGCGTGGATCTCCTGGTCGATGCCGTCGGGAGTACGGGCGCGCAGGACTCGGCCGCCGAGGATGGTGGACTTGAGTTCCAGGTATGTGGTCTCGATCTCCCACCGCTGGTGGTAGAGCTCGGCCAGATCGGCGGCCGGGTATCGGTGCGGGTCGAGCAGAGTGGTGATCAGGCGGTAGTCGCTGGTGTGGTGGCCGCCGGTGGTGGTGATGCTGATCCGGGCCTCGATGATCTGTACGGGCCGGCCGCCGATGACCGATAGCCAGGATCCGTCGTGACAGCGGCGGATCAGCGGGAGTTTCCGGCCGGCTACACCCCCCGGCCGTCGGGTCGGCAGCCAGCAGCCGGGCCTGGTGCCGCGGCTGACCAAGCTGCCATGGATCCCCAGCGAACAGCAGTGGGTGCAGATCTTGGAGGTGGCCCGGCGCGAGCCGGTTCGCAACCGTGTGATGCTGGCTCTGGCGTATGACGCTGCGCTGCGGCGCGGGGAGCTGTGCTTGCTACGGACTGACGATGTCGATCCTGCTCACCGGGTGGTGAGGGTGCGGGCGGAGACGACGAAGAACCAGTTGGAGCGAATGGTGCCGTACTCGGCGATGAACGTGCACGGCGCTGCCAAGCCGGGCGTCGCGAGTCGGGCGGAGTCTGCCGTCCGGCGGTTCCCCGCTGCCGGTTGGGGCTGCGCCGCTGGCCGCCGAGAGTGAGGTGTCGGCCAGCGGCGGGCTGCGTCTCATTGGCTGTTGTGGGGCGCTTGATCAACGACCGACTTGCGGCCAGATCCTCAGCAGTCGTTGGGCGGCGGTGTTGGCCAGACCACTGACTGCTCTTGCCGGTACGCCCGTTCCAGGTCGATGGGGCTGCCGTTGATCGCCTTGCGCCGCTGGAGTTCGGTCCAGTACGGCGGGTCGAGGTAGATGGCGGGGTTCCAGAGCGATCGGGTCTGTTCTGCTGCCTGGCCCAGGTAGAGCAGGGCGTCGGCGATCTCGCCGAACGGGACACCGCATTCGCCGGGAAGGTAGTTGAACTCGCCGGAGTCGGCGGACGCTAGCCACGTGCCCTTGGCGGGAATGACCGTGCGTCGGGGGTGAGTTGCGAGGCGGGGGTGGCTGCCGGCCAGGATCACGTACAGGCGTTGGCCGGTCATCTGCTCGATCTGCGCGACCGGGTCGCCGCCGTGCATCACGTGTCTGCTGCCGTAGCAGATCAGGGCCCGGCGTCCCTTGTCCACCACCTGCCGCTTGGCTACCGACACCAGGTGTCCGTCCCGGTCTTGGAAGGGCAGGAGGTCGTCTCGGGTGGTCACCCGGGTCCAGTCGATCGGTGGATCACCGAGCAGTACCCGGATCTTCTTCGGCTCGGGAAGCGGCCGGTTGGTCGCTCGGACCGTGCGGAAGAACTGCTCGTACATCGGCGCGTCCCAGGTGCTCACCGGTGATTGCGTGGTGTTGCGCCACACCAGGCGCAGGTCGCGATCCTCAACGGCGTGTCCTGCCACGAACCGGTCCATTGTCGGCTGGTAGAGCGCGTTGCCGAACTCCACCACGATGTCGTTGACCACGCCGGGTAGCCGGGGGTCGAGCAGCAGTGTCTGCAGCGCGTCGTGATGCTCCTGCTGCTCGTGGATGTCGCCGATGGCGACGATGCGGTGCCGGCGGAACGCCGCGAGGACGGCGTCGGCGAGCGGGCGACTGTTGCTGTCGGTGGTGGCGTCGCCGCCGGCGTTCGCCGTGGGTACGATGCCGAACGCGGTCATGCCGGCGGCGGTTGCGGCACCAGCGCCGGTGATGGCCATCAACCTGCGGCGGGTCAGCTTCTGTTCTGTCATGGTGAGTGTTTCTACGGACGGGGCGATAACACGACCCGAACGACCGCTGTCACATCGCTGTTAGGTGCGGCGCGGCATCCTGGTCGGATGAGCAAGCTGCGGCACTTGGGGCTGCGGGGCCGAAGCGCAGGCGTGCGCTTCACCGCCCTGTACGTGGTCCTGTTCGTGTTGTCCGGGGCCGGGCTGTTGGCCATCACCAATCTTCTGGTTCTCCGCGACGTCACGCACGCCGCCCCGGCGGGGAACGTCCAGCAGCAGGGCCCCAAGCATCCGTCCGCGTTGGCGGCTGCCCGGCAGCGCGTGTCCGCGTTGGAGGCTCAACTGGATGAAATGCGTACGCAGCAAACGCAACAGTTCCTGGGAGGCTCCGCGGTCGCGCTCGCCGTGATGACCGTGATCTCGGTCGGACTCGGCCGCGTCGTCGCCGGCCGGGTGCTGCGGCCGCTGCGGACGATCACCACCGCCACGCGGCGGATCTCCGCCGACAACCTGCACGAGCGGCTGAGCATCCACGCGCCCCCGGACGAGGTCAAAGACCTCGCCGACACCATCGATAGCCTGCTCGGACGGCTGGAGGGTTCGTTCGCCGCGCAGCGCCGGTTCGTTGCCAACGCCTCCCACGAACTGCGGACCCCGCTGGCCACCATGCGGGCAGCGCTGGACGTGGCCGTGGCGAAACCGGCACCGATACCCGCGCCAACGCTCAGGCTGGCCGACCGCCTCCGCACCGAACTCGACCACATCGACCGGCTGCTGGAGGGCCTGCTCTTGCTGGCCCGCACCCAACACACCGACCTGCCCGACCCGGAGGCGGTCTCACTCGGTCGCCTGGCGTTGCAGGCGCTGGACGCCCGAGCCGCCGACATCGCTGGCAAGCGGCTGACCGTCGATCACCGGCTGCCCAACACCGTGTGGACCCGGGGTAGCCGGACGCTGCTGTCCCGGATGATCGACAACGTGATCGACAACGCGGTCACGCACAACCAGGACGGCGGCTGGATCCGGGTGACGGCCACAGCCGAGGGCCCGGCGGCGCAGCTCGTCGTGGAAACAGGCGGGCCGCTACTCGATCCACCGCAGGTCGCCCGCCTGGCACAGCCGTTCCAACGGCTCGGCACCGAACGCACCGGCACCGGATCCGGGCTGGGCCTGTCGATCGTCTCGGCCATAGCCACCACCCACGGCGGCGGCCTCGACCTCAGTGCCCGCCCCGACGGCGGTCTGCTGGTCACCATCACGCTGCCGCTGGCACCGGCCCCAGCCGGAGTGCCGGCGTGAGGGTCCTGGTGGTGGAGGACGCCCGCTCGCTCGCCGCCCTCTTGGCCGAGGGCCTGCGGGACCAAGGCATGGCCGTGGATGTAGCCCATGACGGCCTGGAAGCCGCCGCCAGGCTCGACCTCAACGCCTACGACGTGGTCATGCTCGACCGCGACCTACCAGGAATCCACGGCGACACCCTGTGCCACATGATCACCGAACGCGACGAGCGGCCCATGGTCCTCATGCTAACCGCAGCCGGCACACCCGAAGACCGGGTCACCGGTCTAACCCTGGGCGCGGACGACTACCTCGCCAAACCCTTCCACTTCCCCGAACTCATCCTGCGGATCCGATCCCTGGCCCGCCGCCGACCGTCTGCCCGGGCCCGGACCCTTCGCGCCGCAGGCATCGAACTCGACCCCATCCGCCGCACCGCCACCCGCGACAGCCGGCACCTAGACCTGTCTCTAAAGGAATTCGCCGTCCTCGAAGCCCTCCTCCGCGCCTACCCGGCCTTCCTCAGCACCGAAGACCTGCTCGAACAGGTCTGGGACGAACACGCCGACCCGTTCACCAACACCGTCACCGTCACCGTCAGCCGGCTACGCCGCAAACTCGGCGACCCGCCGATCATCGCCACCAGCCCCGGTATCGGGTACCGAATCATCAACTCGTGATCGTTGGTCTTCGTGCAGCGCAGGCCTGACGGACACACAAGCCGAAGTCCGCCAAACGCGGTCGCCGCCCGTACGCGAGGCCAGGTTGAGGCACCAGCTGGCGCGATACCGCTAGCTATCGGCGCCGCCTACACCGGCAGCCCGGTCGCCGCAGTCCGGCCGCGGTCCGCGCTGATGTCCGCGAGTTCCTCGGCCACCAACTCGGCGAGGCGCAGGCCGTCCTGGTCATCGACGAGACGGGTGACCTGAAGAAGGGCCGGCACACCGTCGGGGTCCAGCGGCAGTTCTCGGGCACGGCCGGGAAGGTCGAGAACTGTCAGCTCGCGGGTGCGACGCGAGGTCGTACGTGGTAAGTGGATGCCCAAGAGGGAGGTTCGGCTGATGCCGGATGGGTGATCCCGGGCCAGTGTCCATGGCCCGTCTCCGCTCTGACGTGCGTTGCTGGTAACGGCGGGGTGCGAAGCTCGGGGTGACGGCCCAAGGGTTCCCGTTCCATCCGGGGACTACAGGTTGGGGAAGACCGGACGGGTGAACGCGAGTGAACCCCTGATGACGCCTCGTGATGGCAAACCCGGCGAGATGGAAGGTGCGTGCCGGGTGTAGGGCTGGCCGCTGGGAAGCGGCGGGTGCCGGTCGAAGGCTGCGAAATCGGCCGGGAGGACACCACCGCCTCGGGGTTAAGGGGGCATCCACCCCGGTCGTTTCTTACGCGTGCGGAACGCGGTAACCCCGTTGAGGTCCAGGGCATCTTGCCTGGTAGGTCGACCGTGAGGCAGGCCCAGATCCTCAGCGGGAACAGGACGGTCCAAGAAGCCAACGTCGACGTGTCGAAAGGCAGCAGGAACCCGGGGTGGATGGTCGGCTCCTCCGCCGATCGCCCCGAATAAAGATCGCCGGAGTCCTGTCCACGATGGGCCTGCGCCTGTAGCCGGAGAAGACCCTGGTCACCCACATCGACGCGGGCCTCACGTTCCTCGGCTGGCGCATCCAGCGCCACCGCAAACGAGGCACCGGCAAGAACTACGTCTACGTCTACCCGGCCAAGAAGTCGCTTACGGCGGTCATGGCCAAGGTGAAGACGACCTGCCGGGTGAACACGAACCTGCTGCTCGACGCCCTGCTCCACCCGCTCAACCGGATGCTGCGGGGGTGGACCACGTACTTCAATCCGCCGGACTGCCGCGACCACCGGTCCGCGTAGAGCCAGCCGGGTTCCGGCACAGCGGTTGCAGGGAACGGCGTCCGTCACTATGCTGCACTATTGTAATGATCATCGTCGATGAAACTTCGGTGGTCTCGGGTGAACGCGTTATAACCGCGCGACACGGGGGCTCAATGGCTAGTGAAATACCAGCGGATCGTGCCGCGCAGATAGCCGCACTACCCGACTCTGGTCATCCGTTGCGGCCGACGGTCGCCGGCTATTTAGCGGAGGCCGATCCGGATATCGCCGCGCCGATGCGAGCGCGACGAACACTGTTGGTCGGCGGGTCGGTGACCTCGACCAGACGTAACAAAGCCCAGGCGTTACGTGGACAAGGCGTCGATATCGTGAACTTCGCTGCCGGGGAATTGGATTTCGATCCGCCTGCAGAGTTGCGCGACGCCCTTCGTGACGCGGCTGGCCTCCGCGTTCACCGTTACACCGAGACGGCCGGGTTGGTCGAGCTCCGGGAGGCGCTCGCCAGCCGGATCACTCGCATGTCTGGCCTGAGCTGTGCACCGGACCAGGTGATTCTCACCGCAGGGGCGAAGCATGCCCTTTACCTGGCGTGCCTCGCCCTTCTGGACCCGGGCGACGAGGTGATTGTTCCCAGCCCCGCGTGGGGCAGTTTCCTGGCGCAGGTGCGGCTCGTCGGCGGCGTCCCGGTACCGGTGGAGACTGGTCGGACCGGCTTCGTGCCAGCCGTGGACGAGCTGGACAGGGCGGTAACGCGACACACCCGCATGATTATTCTCAACTCACCGAACAATCCGACAGGTGCGGTGTACCCGCCGCAGGACCTCGCCACGGTGATCTTGTGGGCGGTACGGCGTGGCCTGTGGGTGTTATTCGATGAAAGCTACGGCGAACTGGTTTTCCCCGAGGGGCACCATGCGCATCCGGCGATGTTGGTGCCGGCCGCCCGAGAGCACATCGTGACGGTCGGTTCGTTCTCGAAGACGTTCGCGGTGACGGGATGGCGGGCCGGGTACGCGTACGGACCGTTTGGCGTGGTCTCGGCGATGAGGGATGCGCAGAGTCACACGACGTCGAACGTGTCGAGCATTGTCCAACACGCGTTGCTGCCGGCGGCCAACGGCGAAGCGGACGCCTTCGTCGCCACGGTTCGGGGGGTGCTGTTGCACCGCCGTGACCTCGTCCGGGCGGCGCTGGATGACATCGCGCACCTGCATGCCGCCACACCGCACGGCGGTTTCTACTTCTTCCTCGACTGCCGCAACGTGTTGGGCCGGCATCTGCGCGGTACACCGGTTACCGATGGCGAGCACTTGGCTGACCTGCTTCTTGATCACGCACGGGTAGCTCTCACCCCTGGCACGGCGTTCGGTGCGGGTCGGTACATGCGGCTGTCCTTCGCCATCGCCGAGGACCGCCTCGTCACCGGGTTGGCCAGGCTCCGCGAGGTGATGTGCGATGTCGAATAATACCAAGGCGTTCGTGTTGTACTTCGGATCCGTACAGCGGGTCGAGTTCTACGAGGGCTTACGCGACGCCCATGTCGGGCTCGGACTGCTGCAGGATGAGGAGTCAGCGTACACGTTGGCCCCGTCGGAGTTCGACCACATCGAACGCATGCCGTTCACGGCCGGCCTGGACGCGATCTGCAAACGGGTCGAAGCGTTCCGACGCCGCCATCACCTCGAATCCATCATCAATGTCGATGAAGGCTTGGTGGTGAAGTGGGCGCAGGTGTGCGCCCGCCTCGGCCTGCCAGCTATCAGCCCCGCCGCCGCCATCGCCGCGCGCAGCAAGAGTGCGATGCGCCGCCGCTTCGCCGAGCAGATCGGCGAGCACGTGTCGGTGCCATCGCGGGCGGTGGCCAGCGCGGGCGAGGCCCTCGATTTCGCTGCCGTGGTGGGCTACCCGGTGGTCGTGAAACCGAGCAACCTGTGGGGCAGCTATTTCGTTACCCGCTGCGCCGACGACGCCACGCTCACTCGTGCGGTCGAAAACCTCCTGGCCCGTCTCCCGGCCTATTCGGCCGAACACGCCAACGACGGCGCACCCGTTGAGGTGCTGATCGAGCAGTTCATGCCCGGCAGTAACCACTCGGTGGAATGCCTCGCACTCGGCAACGAGGTGTGGCCCACCCCAGTCGTCGACGTCGTCACCGGCGCCGACCTCGGCGGCGACGACTTCCACCACTTCATCCGGCGGACCGACACCCGCCTGTCGCCCGAGCAGCAGCGCGAGATGAGCGACCTCGCCTGCGTAGCGGTACGCGCCATGGACATAACCTACGGCGTCGCGCACGTAGAGTTCGTCCACGGACCACAGGGGCCGCGTCTGATCGAAGTGGGTGCCCGCCCCGGTGCCAACCGAGCCATGCTGCTGTCCGCCGCCTACGGCATCAACCTCTTCGCCGGCTACCGTGACGTTCTACGCGGTGTAGCACCGACGCTGCACCCGACCCGGCACGGCGCGGCCGCCGTCGTCACTCCGTTCCCACAGCGCGCCGGCGCACTCCGCGGCTATCGCGGCCTCAACCGGATCCGCGAGTTGCCTAGCACTAGCCGGGTCGACCTCAACCAGCAACCTGGCGACATCGTGCGACCACGCCAAGAAGCCACATTGGCGCCACTTCGCATCGAGATGCACGCCGACACGCCGCAACAGCTCACCGACGACCTTCGGGTGGTGACCGACATCTGTGGGAAGGTCTTCCACCTCGCGACCACGGACGACCCCGGCGACAACGACGCGACTTAACTCATCGCAGCCGCGACCCTCTCTACGCGAAACGCGATGGCACCGGAGATTGACGACGCACCGCACGCGAAGCGCACACGATTGGGAAGAACACATGCTGAAGGCGTCCAGGTATCCCTCGTTTCGGGCAATGCTCTCGGCACGGCGAGCCAACCAGGAGGTGGTCCGGGTCGCCGGCGCGCACGACGCGATCGGTGGACGCCTCGCGCAGGAGGCTGGCTTCGACGGGATATGGGCATCCAGCCTAGAAATCTCGGCCGCGCGGTGCCTACCCGACGCCAGCATCCTCACCATGACCGAATACCTGGAAGCGGCCGCCCGCACGCAACGCGCCATCGGCATACCAGTGCTCGCCGACGTCGATACCGGCTACGGCAACAATCTCAACGTCGCACACATGGTCCACGAGTATGAAGCGGCGGGCATCACCGCAATCTGCATGGAAGACAAACAGTTTCCGAAGATGAACAGCTTTGTCGACGCCGACCACACCCTCCAGGACGTCGAAGCGGTCTGCTCCAAGATCCGGGTGGCCAAAAACGCCCAACACGACGACATGTTCTTCATCGCGCGAACCGAAGCACTCATCGACGGCCTCGGCATGGATGAAGCCCTCAACCGGTGCGCGGCATACACCGCGGCTGGCGCCGACGCGGTTCTGATCCACTCAAAGGCGTCGACCAACAATGAGATCGTCGACTTCCTCGGCAAATGGAGCGGCCGTGCACCGGTGGTCGTCGTCCCCACCACTTATCCGGACTGGCACATCGGCGACATCACACGGCACGGGGTGGCTGCCGTGATCTACGCCAACCAGGGGCTACGTGCGACCGTCACCGCACTCAAAAGCACCTACGCGGCGATCCTGCGCAGCGGCCACGCCGCCGACCTGGAAGGAAAGGTCGCCACCGTCGCGGAGATTTTTGAGTTGCAACGGCTGCTGGCCTGGCAACAACTCGAATCGGCGTGACCCACCCTGAACCTGAAGACGTCATTCGGCGGCCCGGACTGCCGGACACGTTCCGGCTGTTGTTCGCCGGCGTCCTCATCAACCGACTCGGTCTGCTCGCCCCGTCATTTCTGACGCTGTTCCTCGTTGCCGACACCACTACCACAACCACGATGGCAGGCGGCCTGATAGGTGTGTGGGGCGGTGGGTCGCTGCTGGGCGCACTGGCCGGCGGAGCTGTCGCCGACCGCGCCAGCCCGGCGGCCGCCATCCTCACCGCGCAAACTTCGGCGCTGACCGCGTGCGGCCTTCTGGCCATCGCCGACCAGCCGCTCGCGCTCGGTGTCGCCACCTTCCTCGCCGGCTTTGCGTCAACCCTGCACAAGCCCGCAAGCGCGGTCATTGTCGCAACCACACTGCCAGCAACCCAGCACATCCACGCGTTCGGGCTGTTGTATTGGGCCGCCAACATCGGCGCTGCCATCTCCCCCATCATCTGCGGCGTCCTGCTCGAACACTCCCGCTTTTGGCTTCTCGTCCTTAACGCGAGCACCGCCGTCCTCTACGCCTGCATCGCCACACGCATTCCCAGAAACACGTCGCAACCTCACCGAAGCCACCACCAGCTAGAAACGCCGACGGGGCTGTTCGGCGACCTCATCACTGCCTTCCGGCATCCCCCAACCGCTCGATTTCTCGCTATGTCCTTCTGCCTGGCCCTCATCTACCTGCAGAAACAATCGGCGTTGCCACTCGACATGCGCGCCCATGGGGTGCCACCCACCACGTTCGGGCTCATCATTGCCATCAACGCCGCGCTCATCATCGCCGCGCAACCGCTGATTTCGCGGATCAGTACCCGCCTCGACCTCGACGTGCAGTTCCTCTTCGCGGCCACCCTGATCGCGATCGGCTTCGGCACTAACATGTGGGCAACAGCATGGCCGACCTACGCCCTGGCGGTGGTGATTTGGACGGCAGGAGAGCTGCTGCTCGTGCCGCAAGCCTCGGCCTTCCTGGTCCGTCATGCCCCACCCCAGCACGTCGGCTCCTACCAAGGCGCGTACCACTTCGTATGGAATCTGGGTCTCGTGGCTGGCGCACCACTCGGGATGGCTCTGCTCAACACAGCAGGCTCAGCCACCACCTGGGCCGCCGCGTGTACGCTCGGCCTCGTTGTCGCGGCAAGCCAAAGCTTGACGATGCTGCTCCACCGACGCACCAAATATCGCGGCAGGCACACCGACGGCAGCGCACGCACTGATTCCACCGGGTCTTGACCCAGTCGATGAGCCGGCCGGCGAACCCCTGGCCGGCGAATACTTGCCGCATCGGCCTGGCCGTGTACAGCCGCGAGGAGGGCACCCTTGCCGCCGTCGCGGTCCTGGCGTGGCGCAGGCCGCTCCGCAATCGCAGTCGGATGAGCGCCAAGATTGTCCGTACCAGCCGAAATTCGCGAGGGCCCGGCGGATGATGCGACCGCGACGTCGAGTATCACGTCCGTCTCTTGATCGTCTCGTTATCCTGTACCGTTCGGAAACTCGGCCACGGGCGCTGACGTGCGACTTTGTCCGCCGTGGGATCGACGAATGGTGTCATGCTGCCGGTTATGATCTTGCCGTTCGGTTACCTGATTCTTCGTCAGGTACTGCAGTTGGTCATCCTGTTGGCTCGCGGTGGGTACGCCAACGCGGTCGAGGTGTTCGTGTTGCGGCACCAGGTCGCGGTACTCCGTCGGCGGGTGCGCCGTCCGGATCTGGAACCGGCTGACCGGGCGGTGCTGGCCGGGCTGTCGAGGCTGCTGCCGCAGACGCGGTGGCCAGCATTCTTCGTCACCCCGGCCACCTTGTTGTTTTGGCATCGCAAGCCTGATCGTGCGGCGTTGGACCTTCCCAGGGCGGCGGCTGGGCCGCCCACCGGTCACGGCCGAGGTGCGCCAGTTGGTGCTGCGGCTGGCTCGGGACAGCCCGATCTGGGGGTGTCGGCGCATTCAGGGCGAGTTGGCCGGGCTGGGCTACGGATTCGCGGCCAGCACGGTCTGGGCGATCCTGACCAGGGCCGGTGCCGGCCTGGCACCGACGGGCGGGACCGGCCTGGACCGAGTTCCTCACCGCGTAGGCCAACGGCATCTTGTCCTGCGATTTCCTGCATGCAGACACCATCGGCATGGCCCGCATCTAT
>NZ_JBDJAV010000081.1:0-23220 GCF_039649625.1 Plantactinospora sp. ZYX-F-223
TCGCTGCAACCGGCGAGCACGCCCGCCGCGCTCACCCCCAGCCTCGACGCCGCCGGCCTGAAGGCCGAGAGCGATGAACTCGGCGCCGGCACCGGACCCACGTCGGCGAAGTTCGACCTGTCGGTGCGGTTGACCGAGATCTCCGGCGCCGACGGCCGGCCCGCCGGGATGACCGGCACCCTCGCCTACGCCGCGGACCTGTTCGAACGCGGCACCGCGGAGAAGATCGCCGCCCGGTTCGTACGCCTGCTCCAGGCCGTCGTACGCGAACCCGACCAGCGGATCGGCGCGGCGGACCTGCTCGACGCCGAGGAGCGTCGGGAACTGCTCGCCGAGTGGCAGCAGACCGTGAGCAGGGCACCGGACCTGCTGGTGCCGGACCTGGTCCAGGCGCAGGCCGCCCGTACTCCCGAGGCGCCGGCGGTGGAGTTCGGCGTCGAGGTCCTCTCCTATGCCGAACTCAACGCGCGCGCCAACCGTCTCGCCCGCCTGCTGCGCGACCACGGGGCCGGACCGGAGCAGCTCGTCGCGCTCGCCGTCCCGCGCTCGGTCGACATGGTCGTCGCCGTGCTGGCGGTGCTCAAGAGCGGCGCGGCCTACCTGCCGATCGACCCGGACTATCCGGCCGAGCGGATCGCGCTGATGCTCACCGACGCCACGCCGGCCGTGCTGGTCACCACCTCGGCGGTTGCCGGGCAGTTGCCCGCCGCCGCCGCGCGCCGGCTCGTGCTCGACGACGCGGGCGTGCGGGCCGACCTCGCCGCCCGGGCGGACGGCGACCTGACCGACGCCGACCGGACGGCGCCACTCACCGCCGACCATCCCGCCTACGTCATCTACACTTCCGGGTCGACCGGCCGCCCCAAGGGTGTCGTGCTGACCCACCGGGGCATCCCCAACCTGCTGTTGACCCGCAAGGTCGTGTACGACATCGGTCCCGGCGCACGGATGCTCCAGTTCGCCTCCCTCAGCTTCGACTCCGCGATGTCGGAGCTGTGCGCGCCGCTGGTTTCCGGCGCGTGCGTCGTGCTGGGGCTCGCCGACCGGCTCGTGCAGCTGGCCAACCTGCCCGAGCTGATCGCGGAGCGCCAGGTCAGCCACGTGACACTGCCACCCGCCGTGCTCAGCAGGCTTCCCGACGGCAGCCTGCCGTCGGTGCGCACGCTGGCCGTCGTCGGCGAGGCACCGCCGGCCGATCTGGCGGCACGCTGGGCCATCGGACGGCGGATGTTCAACGCGTACGGACCGACCGAGGCGACGGTCTGCGCGACGATGACCGAGCCCCTCGAGGCACGCGCGGGCGTGCCGCCGATCGGACGGCCGTTGCCGAACACCCGGGCGTACGTCCTCGACGTCCATCTGAACCCGGTCCCGGCCGGGGTCCCGGGTGAGCTGTACCTCTCCGGCGTCAACCTCGCCCGGGGCTACCTGGGACAGCGCGGGCTCACCGCGGACCGGTTCGTCGCCGATCCCTTCGGCGGGCCGGGCGGGCGGATGTACCGCACCGGCGACCTGGTCCGCCGGCGCGCCGACGGCCAGCTCGACTTCCTCGGCCGGGCCGACCACCAGGTGAAGCTGCGCGGCTTCCGGATCGAGCTGGGCGAGATCGAGGCGGCCCTGGCCAGCGCGCCCGGTGTGGCGCAGGCACTCGTGCTGGTGCGGGCGAACACGTCCGGCGGACGGGGCCTGGTCGCCTACGTCGTCGCGCATCCCGGCGCCGACCCGGGCGAGGCGGAGCTGCGCGCCCATCTGGCCGCGATCCTCCCCGACTACATGGTTCCGTCGGCCTTCGTGCGCCTGCCCGAACTACCCCTGACGGTCAACGGCAAGGTCGACCGGGCCGCCCTGCCCGCACCCCGCGACCCGTCCGGCCCGCTCCGGAAGCCCGCCGACGGTCGCGAGGCGCAGCTCTGCGCGCTCGTCGCCAGCGTGCTGGGACTGGACCGGGTCGGCGTGGACGACAACTTCTTCGCGATCGGCGGCGACAGCATCGTCGCCATCCAGCTGGTCAGCCGGGCACGCGGGGCCGGACTGGTCTTCACCCCGCGCGACATTTTCCGGCACCAGACCGTCGCCGCTCTCGCCGCTGTCGCCACCGAGGCCGAGCCTGCGGAGGCGGTGGCCGACGACGGCACCGGCACGCTGCCGCTGACGCCGATCGTGTCGTGGCTGCGCGGGCTCAGCGGTCCGATCGAGGGCCTGAACCAGTCGAGGTTACTGCGGGTCCCGGCCGGGATCGGGCTGGACCGGCTCGTCCGCGCGGTGCAGGCCGTGCTGGACCACCACGACGCGCTGCGGATCCGTCTGCACCGCCGCCCCGACACCTGGGAACTGTCCGTCGGGCCGCGCGGCAGCGTGGCCGCCGCCGACCGGGTCCGCCGCGTCGACGTGGCGAACCTGGACGCGGCGGCCCTGCGCGACGCGCTCGGCACCCACGGCGAGGCGGCCCGCCGCCGGCTCGATCCGAACGCCGGCGCAGTTGCCGAGGTCGTCTGGTTCGACGCCGGGCCGGGGACGCCGGGCCGGTTGCTGGTCGTCGCGCACCACCTCGTCGTCGACCGGGTCTCCTGGAGCATCCTGCTGCCGGACCTGGCCGCGGCGTGGGAGTCGGCGACCGGCGACGAGCCCGTGGTACTCCCTCCGGTGCCCACCTCGCTGCGCCGCTGGGCGCTGGCGCTGCGGGAGGCGGCGCACGATCCTCGGCGGGTGGCCGAACTGCCGGTGTGGTCGCGGATGCTGGCCCGTCCGGAGCCACCGCTCGGTGCCCGGGCGCTCGATCCCGGGCGCGACGTGCGTGGCACGGCGGAGGCCGTCAGCGCCGAGCTGCCGGCCGAGGTCACCGCCGCGCTGCTGACGTCCGTCCCGGCCGCGTTCCACGCGCAGCCGAACGAGGTCCTGCTGACCGGGCTGGCCCTGGCCGTGGCCCGGTGGCGGCAACGGCGCGGCGCCGTCGCGCCGGCCGTGCTGGTGGACATGGAGGGCCACGGCCGCGAGGACGCGGGTCCAGGCCTGGACGTCACCCGCACCGTGGGCTGGTTCACCACGATGTACCCGGTCGCGGTCGACCTTGGCGGCATCGACCCGGGCGCGGTGTCCGACGCCGGCACGCTCCTCAAACGCGTCAAGGAGACCCTGCGGGCGCTGCCCGACAACGGCTTGGGCTACGGGATGCTGCGCTATCTCAACCCGGATACCGCCGCGGTGCTCGCCCCGCTCGCCCCGCCGCAGATCGGCTTCAACTACCTCGGCCGGTCCGCCGGTGCCGCCTCCGTCGGCACCGGCTGGTCGCCGGCCACCGCCGACGAACTCCGGCTGCCCGGCAGCGATCCCGGCCTGGCCGTCTCGCACGTACTGGACGTCACCGCCATCACCCGGGAGGAGGCCGGCGGCCCCCGGCTACTCACCCGCTGGAGCTGGCCGGCGGGCATGTTCGGCGCCGCCGAGGTGCGGGAGCTGACCGAGCTGTGGCACGCCGCGCTCGCCGCGTTGGTGGAGTGCGCCGGCCGGCCCGGCGGCGGTGGGTACACCCCGTCGGACTTCCCGCTCGTCGACCTCACCCAGCAGGACCTCGACGCGTTGCAGGAGGACACGGCCGGGCTGGTCGACGTGCTGCCGCTCGCACCGCTCCAGGAGGGCCTGCTGTTCCACCTCCGTCACGGCGGCGAGGGGCTGGACCCGTACCTGGTGCAGCTCGCCGTCGACTGCGAGGGCGACCTCGACGCGGCGGCGCTGCGGGCGGCCGGTGCGGCGTTGCTGGAGCGCCACCCGAACCTGCGCGCCGGATTCCGGTACCTGACCGACGGCGTCGCGGTGCAGTACGTGCCCGGGCGGGTCGAGCTGCCGTGGACCGAGGTCGACGTCACATCCCTGCCCGAGGCGGAGCGCGTTGCCGAGCTGGACCGGCTGGCGGCCGCCGAACGCGGGGCCGGGTTCGACCCGGATCGTCCGCCGCTGCTCCGCCTGCTGCTGGTGCGGATCGCCGACCGGCGGTACCGGTTGGTCCTCACCAACCACCACATCCTCTTCGACGGCTGGTCGGCGCCGTTGCTGCTGCGCGACCTGGTGGGTCTCTACGCCGCCGGAGGGTCTGCCGCCGGTCTGCCGCCGGCCGGGGACTTCCGCCGCTACCTGCGCTGGCTCGTCGGACAGGACCGGGCCGGCACCGAGGCGGCCTGGCGGCTGGCGCTGTCCGGCGTGACCGAGGCGACCCGGCTCAGCCGGCCCGAGCCCGGCCCGGCCGACCGGCTGCCCGAGCGGCTCCTCGCCGACCTGCCGGCGGACGTCGCCACGGCGGTGCAACGCCGGGCCGCCGCGACCGGGGTGACCCTCAACACCGTGCTCCAGACCGCCTGGGCGGTCGTGCTGGGCGGGCTGACCGGCCGCCGGGACGTCGTCTTCGGCGCCACCGTGTCCGGCCGGCCGCCGGAGCTGGCCGGCATAGAGACGATGGTCGGTCTGTTGATCAACACCGTGCCGGTTCGGGTACGCCTCGACCCTGGCGCCCCCTGGCCGCAGACGCTGCGGCGGGTACAGGACGAACAGGCGGAACTGACCCCGCATCACCACCTCGGCCTGGCGCACATCCAGCGGCTGGTCGGCGTCGGCGAACTGTTCGACACGGCCTTCGTGTTCGAGAACTACCCGATCGACGCCGCCGGGGAGGGTGCCACGGGCGCGCCGGACGGCCTACGAGTCACCCGGGTCGACGGCCGTGACTCGGCGCACTACCCGGTCGTCGTGGCGGCCTCACCAGCCCGTGGCGGGCTGCGGCTGCGGCTGGACTACCGGAGCGACCTGATCGCCCCGGAGGCCGCCAGAGCGCTCCTGGGACGGCTGGAGAGGGTACTGGCGGCCACCGCGGTCGACTGGGAGCAGCCGCTGGGCCGGCTCGGCCTGCTCGACGAGATGGAACGGCACACCCTGCTGGTCGAGTGGAACGCCACGCGACAGCCGGTCGGCGACGGCCCGCAGACGATCACCGACGCCTTTGCCCGGGTGGCGGCCGAGCGGCCGGAGGCGCCCGCGCTGGCGCTGGGCGGGCAGACCGTGACCTACCGGGAACTGGACGGGGCCGCCACCCGGTTGGCCCGCCGCCTCGTCGGCGCGGGCCTGCGGCCGGACCAGCGGGTGGGCCTGCTCTTCGAGCGCTCGGTAGAACTCGTGCTCGCCGCGCTCGCCGTCGGGCGGGCGGGCGGCGCGTACGTACCGCTCGACCCGAAACACCCGGCCGCCCGGCAGCGGCTGATTCTGGCCGAGACCGCGGCGCCGTTCCTGCTGACCGGGGCCGACCGCACGGACGACTGGCTGGCCGGACTGGAGGACCGGGTGACGGTCGTCCCGGTGACCCTCGACGACTTCACCGGCACCGGCGACGCCTCCGGTCCACCCCTGCCGCCGGTCGCGCCGGACCAGGTCGCCTACGTCATGTACACCTCGGGTTCGACGGGGTTGCCGAAGGGGGCCGCGGTCACCCATCGCGGCGTCGTGGAGCTGGCGGCCGACCGGTGCTGGCGTACCGGCAGCCAGGAGCGCGTGCTGTTCCACTCGCCACACGCGTGGGACGCCTCGACCCTGGAATGGTGGGTGCCGCTGCTCAACGGCGGCGAGGTCGTCGTCGCGCCGCCGCAGGCGCTGGACACCGCGGTGCTGCGCGACCTGATCGTCGGCGAGCGGATCACCGGCCTGTGGCTCTCCGCCGGGCTGTTCCGGCTGCTGGCCGAGGAGGATCCGGCCTGCTTCGCGGGCCTGCGCGAGGTCCGCACCGGTGGCGACGTGGTCTCGGCCGACGCGGTACGGGCGGTGCTCGCGGCGTGTCCACGGACTGTGGTGACCAACGGGTACGGGCCGACCGAGGCGACGGTCTTCGCGGTGCACCACGCGATGCGCCAGGGCGACCCGGTGGGCGACACCGTGCCGATCGGCCGGCTGCTGGACAACATGCGCGGCTACGTCCTCGACGCGTTCGCCCGCCCGGTGCCGGTCGGCGTCGCCGGAGAGCTGTACCTCGCCGGATCCGGTCTGGCGCAGGGCTACGAGTGGGACCCGGCCACGACGGCGTGCATGTTCCCGGCCGATCCTTTCGGGCCGCCCGGCACCCGGATGTACCGGACCGGTGACCTGGTCCGGTGGCGGCCGGACGGGCGGCTCGAGTTCGTCGGCCGGGTCGACGACCAGGTGAAGATCCGCGGCTTCCGGATCGAGACCGGGGAGATCGAGACCGCGCTGACCGGCCACCCTGCGATCGGGCAGGCCGCCGTCCTGGCCCGGGAGTACCGGCCGGGTGACCGGCGTCTGGTGGCGTACCTGGTCGCGGCGCCCGGCGCCACGGTGCCGGAGCCGCCGGTGCTAGCGGAGTACCTGCGTGGGTCGCTGCCTGACTACATGGTGCCTTCGGCGTTCGTGACGCTGCAGCGGTTGCCGCTGACCAGCAACGCCAAGCTGGACCGGGCGGCGCTGCCGCTGCCGTCGTCCGCCTCCGGGACGGGCCGGTCGCCGCGTACCCCGCGCGAGGCGCTGCTCTGCACGATCTTCGCGGAGGTCCTGGGTGCCGAGCGGGTGCGACTGGACGACGACTTCTTCGCGCTGGGTGGCAACTCGCTGCTGGCCGCCGCGCTGCTGACCCGGCTGCGAACGGTCTTCGGTGCGCGGCTGAGCATCCAGACGCTGTTTGCCGGGCCTACCCCGGCGCAGGTCGCCACGGCGCTGGACGACTCGGTGGCCGGCGCGGCGGACAGCTTCGCCGTGCTGCTTCCGCTGCGGGCCGGGGGCGACCGGCCGCCGCTGTTCTGTGTGCACGCCGGTGGTGGCCTGAGCTGGCGCTATTACGGGCTGCTGCGCCACCTTCCGCCCGGCCAGCCGGTGTACGGGCTCCAGGCCCGCGTCTACAGCACTCCCGGCTACCAACCCGACGACGTGGCGGAGGTGGCCGCCGACTACGTGGCGCAGTTGCGGGCGGTCCAGCCGCACGGCCCCTACCACCTCGTCGGCTGGTCCTTCGGCGGTCTGGTGGCACACGCGATGGCGACCGCGTTGCGGGCGACGGGGGAGCGGGTCGAACTGCTGGCGCTGCTGGACGCCTTTCCGGCGCAGGACGGGGACGACGTCGTCGTGCCCACCGCCGCGGACCTCCTGCCGGTGCTGCTGGAGGCCGCGGACGTCACGGTCGGCTCGACCGGGACCGCGGGGCTGACGGTGGACCGGGCCGCCGAGGAGCTCCGGGAGCACGGCGGGCCGCTGGGAGACCTGCTGGCCGACCGGGTGGGCACGGTGCTCGAGACGTTCCGGACCGGCCTGCGCCTTCGCCGGACGTACCGACCAGAGGTCTTCGACGGCGAGCTGCAACTGTTCGTCGCGGACGGGACCGATCCGGCCGTGGCGGCGAGGCGGTGGGAGCCGTTCGTCACCGGGCGGATAACCGGTCACCCGTTGCCGTTCGCGCACGGCGACCTGCTGCGTCCGGAAGCTCTGGCCGTCGTCGTCGACCGGCTCGGCGACCGGCTCCCCAAATCGTACGAGAAGGGAAGTGACTGATGCAGGAGCTTCACGACCTGGGCACGACCGCGCCGTTGGGCGAGGTCCCACGATTCATGCGCGCGGCGCTGATCCGCCGTAGCCGCTACGGCGAGCCGGCGAAGGCGTTCGAGATCGAGGTCGTCGAGGTGCCGCCGGTCGGCCCCAAGCAGCTCTTGGTCTCGGTCATGGCGGCCGGCATCAACTACAACGGCGTGTGGGCGGCGCTCGGCGCACCCGCCGACGTGATCGCCCTCCGGCAGAAGAAAGGCGACCCGCACGACTTCCACATCGCCGGCACCGAGGGTTCCGGTGTGGTCTACGCCGTCGGCTCCGAGGTCACCCAGTTCCGGGTGGGCGACCACGTCGTCTTCGGAGGCCTGCAATGGAACGAGTCCGCGCCCGACATCCGTCTCGGGGTCGATCCCACCGCTTCGCGGTCCCAGGTCGCCTGGGGCTACGAGAGCAACTTCGGTTCCTTCGCGCAGTACTGCCTGGTCGACGAGTACCAGTGTTATGCCAAGCCCGCCGATCTCACCTGGGAGGGCGCCGGGGCGATGATCGGCTGCGCGGCGACCGCCTACCGTCAGTTGTTCGGGTGGCACCCGCACACCGTGCAACCCGGTGATCCGGTACTGGTGTGGGGCGGCGCGGGTGGCCTGGGGTCGATGGCCATCCAACTGGTGAGCCTCTTCGGCGGCCGTCCGATCGCCGTGGTCTCCAGCGACGCCAAGGCCGAGTACTGCCGGCGGCTGGGAGCGGTCGGAGTGATCAACCGGTCCGAGTTCGACCACTGGGGTCGGATGCCCGACCAGGACACGCCGGAGTACGCGAGGTGGATGTCCGGCGTACGCGCCTTCGGGCGCAAGTTCTGGGAGGTGCTCGGTGAGCGCCGCAACCCGCGGATCGTCTTCGAGCACCCGGGCCGCGACACCCTGCCGACGTCGATCTACTTGTGCGACCACGCGGGAATGGTGGTCACCTGCGCCGGGACGAGCGGCTACAACGGGGACCTGGATCTGCGGTTTCTCTGGATGCACCAGAAGCGACTGCAGGGCTCGCACGCGGCGAACGTGCGGGAGACGGCGGCGATGGTCCGGCTCGCCGGCGCGGGCCGGCTGGATCCGTGCGTGACGGTGGCCGAGCCGATGAGCGAGATCGGTTCACTGCACCAGGCCCTGTACGAGAATCGGCACGAACCCGGGAACATGGCCGTGCTGATCGGCGCGTCAGCGCGCGGGCAGACCGGCTGAAACAGCGCTGGACAACGCGACGCGGTACGGGCCGCACGGTGGGCCGTTCCTTCACGGTCGGCCGTCCCGCCGGCTGCCGTCTGCGCACCCCAGAGCCGCCCCGCAAGGCTGGGTAGGGCTGGGCTCGTCGCGGACGGCGGGCGGCGGACGGGCCCTCGTGTCCGATGTGGACCATCCGACGAGGGCCGGCCGGGGCAACGCCTTGTCGTCAGGCCCGTGCTCGGCCACGAACCTTCGCCCGAGCATCGACCCCGCCTGACGATGCGGTTGTCGCACCGAGAGGCGGGTCAGCCACGGTTGCGGACCGCGCTTCCGCAGGGCCGGCCGCGACCACGGCCGACGCGTACGCCGGTCGCACCGGTGCGACCGGCGGGTCGGGTGTTTCAGTAGGGCCGGGCCAGGCCCAAGCAGCCGAGTGCCTCGGTGAGTTCGGACGGCCTGTCCAGCAGCTCGGGCAGCGCGTTGCTGTAGACGGTGGCGGCGTACTTCTCGCCGCCGTCCGCGCAGATGCACGCGATGTCACGTAGTTCCGGATCCTCAATGGCCGCGACCACGGCGCCGAGCACCGCGGCACCGCCGGAGCCGCCGAGCGCGAGACCGGTGCGTTCCCGGAGGATCCGGCATGCCTGGGCGCCGTCCAGGTCGTCGACCCGCACGCGCCTGTCCCAGTCCGCCGGGGCCAGGAACGACGACCGTACACCTGAGCCGAAGCCGGCGAGTTTGAACGGTCGCGGGGCCGGGTCACCGCCGGTCGCGGCCGACCCGACGGCGTCCACGGCGATCACCCGGGTGCCGGGGTGCTGCTCCCGCAGATATCGCGACACCCCGGCCAGCGTGCCGCCCGTGGAGACCGCCACGGCCGCCGCGTCCAGCCCGCCGCCGAGATCGCCGACCAACTCGGGAGCCGTCCACCGATAGTGCACGTCGGGATTGGCGGGGCTGTGGTACTGGTCGGTCCAGACCGCCGACGAGTCCGTCCGGAGGATGTCCTGCACCCTGCTCAACCGGGCCCGCACCGCGTTGCCACCGCTCACGTCACCGATCTGCACGACATCGGCGCCGTACGCGGCGATGCGGCGGACACTCTCCGGCGGTGCGGTGGCGTCCACGACGAGGGTGCACCGGTAGCCCCGGGCGGCGCAGAGCCCGGCCAGCGCCACACCGAGATTGCCGGAGGACGACTCGACGACCCGCTGTCCGGGGCTGAGGCGCCCGGTCGTCTCCAGCGTGGTGAGCAGCCCATGCGCGGTGCGGGCCTTGATCGAGCCGAACTGGTTGCCCGCCTCGATCTTCAGCCGGATGCGACGCATCCGGCCACGCACGGGAACTTCGACGGAAACCAGCGGGGTGCCACCGACCGAGTACTCTTCGTCGAAACTGACCGAAAAATGCGAGACGACCATTTCACCGCCGTTATAAGATGTGCACGCTGCAATGACCCCCCGGCATGTCGGAAGCGCCGTACCCCTCGGCGGACAGAAGTCCCCGGAAGTGCAGACGGTGCGCTGGATCCTGGTCAGGCCAAGTGGAGTGGAGACCTTCGGAATCCACGCTGAAAGAAACCTGGTCAATCAGTGACCGTATTTCAGCGGAGCCCCCGTTGGTCATTCATGACGTGGAGCCGAGCCTAGCAAGACACAGACGTTCGTCGCTAGTACCTCGCGTCGACGTCTGATCGTGTATCGGCGCGTTTCAGGCACGTCTCGGGCAGGCTGTCTCCTTGTTATGGCAAAGGAGGTGAAAGGAGGTGCCGGCCGATTCTCGACTGCCTGGTCCTGGTCGGGCTGACGAAGCATCGGCCCCGAGCGCGACTGTACCTTCGCGTCGGCTCGACGCGAAGGTACAGCCGGCACGGACGCCCCGGGGGTTAGGCGTCTCGGCGGCGGAGCACGATCCAGGCGCCGACGATCGCGACGGCCACCCAGGCGGCCATGAGACCCAGGCCGACCCAGGGGCCGAGCGAGTCCGCCGCGGGTTTGCTCTGCGTGATCAGGATGCCGGCGCGGTCGGGCATGTACTTCGCTACCGGCTCGACCTGCTCGATCGAGGCGACGAACGGCGAGATCAGGAAGAACATCGGCATCAGCACGCCCATCGCCAGCACCGAGCTGCGCAGCATGAACGTCACCGCCATCGAGAAGAGCGCCAGCAGCGCGAGGTAGAGCCCGGCGCCGACGATGGCTCGGACGGTGCCCGGATCATCGAGGGACGCCGGGTTGGGCATCAGCGCACGGGTGACGAAGAACGTCACCACACTGGTGATCATGCCGATGATCAGGATCGCTGCGGTCGCCGCGGCGAGCTTGCAGGCCAGGAACAGCCCGCGCCGCGGCACCGCGGCGAGCGAGGTGCGGATCATGCCGCTGGAGTACTCGCCGCTCACCACGATCACGCCGAACGCGATCACCGCCAGCTGGCCGAAGTTCAGGCCGTAATACGCCAGCGCCGTGGCGTCGAAGTCCGGGCTCTGGCTCTCGCCCTCGCCGTAGAAGCTGCTGACCGTCGCGCTGATCCCGAGCACCACGACGAACGTGGCCGCCAGGGTCCAGGCGTGGCTGCGTACGGAGCGGACCTTCGTCCACTCCGATCTGAGAACCGCCTGCGCGGGCATTCTCACCTTCCCTCGTTCCGGCTACTGCCGGCCAACTGCCGGGCCCGCTCGGCCGGCCGGCCGACGGGGGTCGCGGCGGAGAACTCCACCGCGCTCGCGGTCATCCGCATGAACGCCTCCTCCAGGGACGGCCGCTGCGGGCTCAGCTCCAGCAGCGGGATGGCGTCCTCGGCGGCGAGCTGTCCGACCCGCGCGGTGTGCCGCTCGTCGGTCTCGATCAGGCCGTCGGGGTGCACGACGACCTCCATGCCCTCGGCGCGCATCAACGACTCCAGCCGGTCCTGCGCGGTGGAGCGGATCCGCACCACGCCCCGTGCGTTGACCTTGATGAAATCGGCCATCGTGGTGTCGGCCAGCAGCTTGCCACGGCCGATCACGACGAGGTGGTCGGCGGTGATCGCCATCTCGCTCATCAGGTGGCTGGAGACGAACACCGTGCGGCCCTCGCTGGCCAGGCCCTTCATCAGGTTGCGGATCCAGAGGATGCCTTCGGGGTCCAGACCGTTGATCGGCTCGTCGAACATCAGGATCGGCGGGTCGCCGAGCAGTGCCACCGCGATGCCCAGACGCTGCGACATGCCGAGCGAGAACCCGCCGATACGCCGCCCGGCCACGTCGGTCAGACCCACGATGGCCAGCACCTCGTCGACCCGCCGCCGGGGGATCCGGTTGGTCTGCGCGATGGCGAGCAGGTGCTCGTAGGCTGTCCGGGCGGCCTGGGCGTCCTTCGCGTTGAGTAGCGCACCCACGTGCCGAAGTGGCTCGGCGAGGTCGACGTAGCGCTTGCCGTCAATCCGGATGTCGCCGTGACTGGGCCGGTCCAACCCGAGGACCATTCGCATGGTGGTCGACTTCCCTGCGCCGTTGGGCCCGAGGAAACCTGTGACGTGACCGGGGGTGACGTCGAAGGTGAGCCGGTCGACGGCCAGGGTCTTGCCGTACCGCTTACTCAGCTCACGTATTTCGATCATGGCCCTTGCCTCCCGTAGACATGCTCACCATGTTCGTGAAGCGGCCCGCCGTGCGGCTCCCCCACGGGAGGGAGATTGCTCCCGCCACGGGGTGGTTTAGCAGGCCGGCGGCGCGGTGGGAAATGACATGATGGAAGCGTGCCCGCACTCGTGACACCGCTGTTCGCGCCGATCACCTATGCCAGATGGCTGCACATGCTGATCGCCGCGGGCTTCGCCGCAGCATGCACGGCCATCACCCCGGGGCTGGAGGGGCCGGCGCTGCGGACCGCCGCGTTGCTGCTGGTGGTGCCGGTTCCGGTGTTGCTGGTGGCGGGCCTGCTGCCCCGGGTACGCGACGTGGAGCGGGCGCAGGCGCGGCTACTGCTGTTCCGCGGGGACGCGGCCGTGCTGCCCGGCGGCGACCGGTCGTGGTCCGCGCGTGGGCGCACCGTCGCATGGCTGCTGCTGCGCCTCGAGGTGGGGGTGGTCGTCGCCTACTTCACCGTCGCGATGCTGGAGTCCACGGTGGTGTTGCTCTCTGCGCCGTTCGGTGCCACCGACGTGGTGCTCTACGGGCTCTCCCTGCCGGCCGACCGGTCGCCCCTCTGGCTGGTGCTGGCGCCGCTGGTCGCGGTCGTGACGGTCTGGTCGGTGGCGCTCGCCGGCAGGCTGCTGGCGGCGGGGGCGTTGTGGCTGCTGGGACCCTCGCCCAGCGAGCGGGTGGTCGCCGCCGAGGCGCGGGCCGAGCGGTTGCTGGAGCAGAACCTCGTGGCCCGTGAGCTGCACGACGCGATCGGGCACGCGCTGGCGACCGTCGTGCTCCAGGCGATGGCGGCGCGCGAGGTCCACGAGCGCGACAGCGCATTCGTCGGTGAGGCACTCGGCGCGATCGAACGGACCGGCCGCGGCGCGATGGAGGACCTCGAACGGGTACTGACGCTTCTGCGCGGTGACCCGTCGGCCGCCCCTCCCGGCCCCACGCTGGCCGAGCTGGACACGCTCGTGCGCAACGCGCGCATCACCGGGGCCCGGGTCGACGCCACCGTGAACGGCCCGGTCGGCGTGCTGTCCACGGTGATCTCCCGGGAGGCGTACCGCATCGTGCAGGAGGGCCTCACCAACGCGCTGCGCCACGGCGGCGCGGTGCCGGTCTCGGTACGGGTGGAGGTCGGCGCGGACCGGCTGGACCTGTGCGTGGACAGCCCGCTGCGCCGCCCCGGCTCGCCGCCGGCCGTGGCTCGGCAGGCGGACGGCGTCGGGCCGGACTCCGGTGGGTTGCGTGGCATGCGGGAACGGGTGGTGTTGCTCGGCGGCGAGCTGCTCACCGCCGGACCAGTCGGCCAGCGCTGGCGGGTGCACATCCGGCTGCCGCACGTGCCGCGGGACGAGGTGGCGGCGACGACGCACTAGACTCTGGTCCCGTGGGCATCGACGTTCTACTCGTCGACGACGAGGAGCTGGTCCGCGCCGGCCTGCGGGTTCTCATCGAGGCCAACGACGATCTGCGCGTGGTAGGCGAGGCCGCCGATGGCAGCGAGGTCGTGGCGGCCGTCAAGGCAACCCGGCCGCACGTCGTGCTGCTGGACGTACGGATGCCGGTGATGGACGGCATCCAGGCCACGGCCGAGCTGCGGCGGGCCCTCGTCTCGCCGCCGCGGGTGCTCATCCTCACCACCCTGGAGCAGGATGCCTATGTGCACGCCGCGCTGCGGGCGGGGGCGCACGGGCTGCTGCTCAAACGGGCTTCGGCGAGCGAGATCGCCCACGCGATCCGGCTGGCGGCGGGGGGCTCGTCGCGGGTGGTCCCCGTGACCTACCTCCTGCCGGGCGAGCAGGCCGATCCGGCGCCCGGCGGCAACCTGGCGGCGGTCGCCGCGCTGACCGCCCGAGAGCGCGAGGTATTGCGTCTCATGGCACAGGGGTTGTCAAACACCGAAATCGCCGCGAGACTCGTGCTGGGTCGGCAGACCGTGAAGACACACGTCAGCAGTGTGCTGGCGAAGCTCCAGGTCCGAGATCGCACTCAGGCCGTGATCGCCGCCTATGACGCCGGGCTGGCGCCCAGGCGCTGATCGCACCGTGCGGCGCGTGGACCCGGACGGTCGACAGCGGGCGGTGGGGTGCCGCGCGGCACCCGCAGTCGCCAACACGGGGGAGTCCATGTCAGACAGTGTCCTGCAATCATCGGGAACGACGTGGCTACGTCGCTATCGTCCGGTGCCGTCGCCGCGGCTGCGGCTGGTCTGCCTGCCCTACGCCGGTGGCAGTGCGGCCGCCTACCGCGGGTGGACATCGCTGCTGCCGCACGACGTCGAGCTGCTCGCCGTACAGTATCCGGGCCGTCAGGACCGGCTCGGCGAGCCCTGCGTCGACGACCTGCCGCGGATGGCGGACCTGGTCACGGGCGCCCTGCGGAGCGAGCTCGGCTGCGACGTGGCGGTGTTCGGGCACAGCATGGGCGCCGCGATCGCCTACGAGGTCGCGCTGCGCCTGGAGATCCTGCACGGCGTGCAGGTGGCGCACGTCTTCGTATCGGCGAACGCCGCGCCGAACCGGCGGTCCGCCCGGCAGTTGCACCGCGCGTCCGACGACGAGCTCGTCGCGGAGATGAGCCGGCTCGGCGCGGCGGACATGTGGCTGCTCGCCGACGAGGACATGCGCGAGTTGGTGCTTCCGGCGTTCCGCAGTGACCTGCGGTTGATCGAGACGTACCGGCACCGCCCGGGTGCGCTGCTGAGCGCGCCGATGACCGTCTACGCCGGCGAGGCCGACGCCGATGTCGGGGTGGGTGACGTGGCCGCCTGGCGTGAGTTCACCACGGGGCCGAGTGAGCTGCGGGTCTTCCCCGGCGGCCACTTTTTCCTGCACGACGCCACCGAAGACCTGGTGCGCGACGTCCTGGCGCGGTTGGGCCGGCCGGCTGCGGTGTAACGCAATGTGAAGCCATATTCGTGGCGGTGGAAGGGTTCCGGTCGGTACGGACAGCCGTTATAGTTCGGTTGGGCAATCGGGAAGTCGAATGTATCGATACAGAGCCCATAAGGTCCGGCGTTGTGGTGCTGCGTGAAGCGTGCATCCGAGAACTCACCTGGGCCGTACCAGCAGCAGGTCTTACGGGGGAAGTGGTTCCTGCATGATCATTTCAGAAGAAGCATTGGTGCTTGTCCGGCGCTATTACGAACTCGTCGATAAGGGCGACGTAACCGGCCTGCTCTCACTATTTGCGCCCGACGCCGTCTACGACCGACCTGGACACGACACCTTCAAGGGCCGTGCCGCGCTCGACGAGTTCTACCGTGCGGATCGGGTGATCGCCACCGGCCGGCACACGTTGCGCGGAACGGTCAGCGACGGCACCACCGTAGCCGTTCAGGGTGACTTCGAAGGCGTACTCAAGTCGGGCGACCAGGTCCGGCTGAGGTTCGCCGACTTCTTCAAGGTCGCACCGGACGGCTTGTTCAGCCGGCGCGACACGTACTTCTTCGCTCCCATGGTGTGACGCATGTCGCGTCGCGCTGATCAACTGGAGCCTGTCCCTACCGAGACGACGATGGCGTGGAGCCGGTTCGGTGTCGCCGACTCCGAGCGGCTGAGCCCGTCCGCGAGAGCCGCACGGCTGCGGGATTGCCAGTTCGGGCGGGCGTTCACCGAGCATGTGGCAACCGTGTGCTGGACCGCCGAGCACGGCTGGCACAACGCCTCCGTGCGCCCGTACGGAGCCCTGCCACTGGACCCGGCAATGGTCGGGCTGCACTACGGTCAGGTCGTCTTCGAAGGACTGAAGGCATGTCGGTCGCCCGGCGGCCAGACGTCGGTTTTCCGGATGGCCGACCACGCCCGTCGCCTACAGCGCTCGGCACGCAGGTTCAGCATGCCGGAGCTGCCGGAGGCGCTGTTCGCGGAGTCCATCGAGGAACTGGTACGGATCGACCGGGCCTGGGTGCCCGACGCCGCCGAGGACAGAAGTCTCTACCTGCGTCCCATCGTGTATGCGGAAGAACCGCACCTCGGGTTGCGGCCGTCCACCGTCTACCGCTATCTGCTGATGGCCTTCGTGACGGACAACTTCTTCGGTGCAGTCGAGGACGGCGTCTCCGTGTGGGTGACCGACACCTACACGCGGGCCGCCGTCGGCGGTACCGGTGAGGCGAAGTGTGCCGGTAACTACGCCTCCGGATACCTCGCCCAGCAGGAGGCCACCGAGCACGGATGCCAGCAGGTCCTCTATCTGGACGCGAAGGAGCGGCGCTGGGTCGAGGAGATGGGCGGCATGAACGTCTTCGTCGTACGTGGCAGTGGCGCCGACGCCGAAGTCATCACGCCACCGCTCACCGGCACGATCCTGCCGGGCGTGACCCGTGACTCGCTCCTCACCCTCGCCCGCGAAGCGGGACTGCGCGCCACGGAGAGACCGCTGGCCCTGGCGGAGTTGCGTGACGGCGCGGCGCGCGGCGAGATCACGGAGGCGTTCGCCTGCGGCACCGCTGCGGGCGTGACCCGCATCCGTCGCATCGTCACCGCCGACGGTGCGTGGGATGCCGGGTCCGGCACAGACGCCCCGATCACCGAGCGGCTGCGTGTCGCGCTGGTGGCCGCGCAACGGGGCGACGGCCCAGACCCGCGCGGCTGGCGACACCCCGTGCGCTGACGCCCGATCCGCCGCCGCGACGCACCGCAATCTGACAGCTCACCCTGCACGCGACCTGCTGCGTGCTGTCTGACCCTCTGCACGACCTGAAGCATGGGAGGAAACCGTGACGAACCCCTTCGACGACCCCGACGGCCGTTTCTACGTGCTGGTCAACGACGAGGGCCAGCACTCGCTGTGGCCCCACTTCGCCGAGGTGCCCGCCGGGTGGACCATCGCACACGGCGAGGACAGCCGCGACGCCTGCCTCGCCTACGTCGAGGAGAACTGGACCGACCTGCGGCCGAAGAGCCTCGTCGAACAGATGGGGGGCTGACGACCGACCGGGCCGCGCCCAGCACGCGCGGCGGAGGAGACCACACGGGGGTACGACATGACGGTAACGTGGTCGGCGGTCGACGGGGCACGGATCCTGGATCTCACCAGGCTGCTGCCGGGCGCCTTCGCCACCATGCTGCTCGCGGACCTGGGTGCCGACGTCATCAAGGTGGAGTCGCCTGACGGCGGCGATCCGAGCCGGCGAATCGACGCCGAAGGCTTCGCCGCCATCAACCGCAACAAGCGATCGGTCGCACTCGATTTGCGCACCGCCGACGGTGTGGCGGCATTCCTTCGGCTCGTGGCGACGGCCGACGCGGTGGTGGAGAGCTTCCGGCCGGGCGTACTCGACCGGATGGGCCTGGGCTACGCACGACTTCGCGCCGTCAATCCCGGCGTGGTGCTCTGTTCGCTGTCCGGCTTCGGGCAGGACGGCCCGTACGCGCACCGGCCCGGCCACGATCTCAACTTCCTGGCCCTGGCCGGCTTCTTCGCCGTGCCGTCCCGGGCGGGTGAGCGGGTGGATCGCGCCGGCATCCGGGTCGCCGACCTGGCCGCCGCGATGTACGCCGCGCTGGCCCTGGCGGTGGTCCTGCCCGGGGCCCGAGCCAGCCGCTCCGGGCAGCACATCGACGTCGCCGCGCACGAGGCGGCCTCGGCCTGGACGGCGCCCATGCTGCTGCCGTTGCGGCACCTCGCGACACCGGCGGAGAGCCCGCTGGTCATGGGCGACTACGACCTGTTCGAAACCGCCGACGGCAGGCGGCTGTCACTGGTGCTTTTCGAAGACCGGTTCTGGCTCACCTTCCGTACGGCCCTGGCACCGGAATTCCCCGAACTGGAAACCGACGCCTACGACAGCCGCCGAGCACGTACCCGGCACAAGGTCGACGTGCACGCGTTGCTCACCGCAGTGGTGGCGGCCCGGACGCTCGACTGGTGGAGCGCACAGCTATCCACTATGGACGTACCCTGGGCCCCGGTGCTCGACGACGCCGCGGCGTTCCAAGCCGATCCGCACGTGCGGGCGCGCGGTCTCGTCGGCGAGGGAACCACCCCCGGCGGGACGCTCGTGCCACAGGTGCGCTTCCCCGTGCGGTTCGGCGCCGGTCTGGACACCTTCCGCCGCCGTGCCCCCGAACTCGGCGAGCACACCGACGACGTGCTCGCCGAGGTGCAGGCCCCGGTCGCCGGCGGAACCGCACCGACATGACCAACCCGGGCATCCACTCCCTGCTCCAGGACAGGTCGGCGGCCCGCCGGCGTATCCGGCCGGGCACCCTGCGCCGGATCGTGCGCTACGCCGGTCCCTACCGGCGGGACCTGCTGATCCTGCTGCTGCTGGTGTCGCTGGACGCGACGGCCGTCGTGCTGGATCCGCTGTTGCTCAAGCTCATCATCGACCGGGGCATCCTGCCCCGCGACGTGGGCGTGGTGGTCGGGCTCGCCGCGCTGGTCGCGGTCGTCGCACTGGTCAACGGCGTGGTCAACCTCGCGCAGCACTGGTATTCCGCGCGCATCGGTCAGGGTGTCGTGTGCGACCTGCGGATCCAGGTCTTCGAGCACCTGCAACGCATGTCGGTCGCCTTCTACACGCACAACCACACCGGCACCCTGCTCAGCCGCCTCGGCGCCGACGTGAACGGCGCGCAGCGCGCACTCACCACCACGCTGTCGTCCGTCGTCTCCAGCGTCATCAGCATGGCGGCGGTGCTCGCCACGATGGCGTACCTCTCGTGGCAGTTGACCCTCGTCATCGCGATCCTGCTGCCGACGTTCATCTACCTGCCGGCCCGCATCGTGGGCCGCCGCATGCAACACGTGACCCGGCGGCAGATGCAGGCGGACGCGACGCTCGGTGGCTTCATGGCCGAGCGGTTCAACGTGGCCGGTGCGGTGCTGTCGAAGCTGTACGGCCGCCGTGCCGACGACGCCGGCCGGTTCGCCGCCAACGCCAGGGATCTGCGCGACGCCGGGGTCGTCGTCTTCATGTACGGCCGGATCTTCGCCGTCACGCTGACCGTGCTCGCCGCCGTCACCACCGCGCTGGTGTACGGCTTCGGCGGCTACCAGGTGATCGACGGTGGGATCCAACTGGGCGCGCTCGTGGCGCTGGCCGCTCTGCTCACCCGGCTCTACCGCCCGCTCGTCGGGCTCTCCAACGTGCACGTCGACGTGATGACCGCCCTGGTCAGCTTCGACCGGGTCTTCGAGGTGCTCGACCTCGCACCGCACGTCGCCGAGCGACCGGATGCGGTGACACTGGCCGGCGCCACCGGCCGGGTCGAGTACCGCAATGTCGTCTTCGCCTACCCGGGCAGCGCCGAGGGCGACCTGTCCGCGTCGACCGCGCGACCGCCGGCGGAGGTGCCCAACCCGGTCGTGGTCCGTGACGTGTCCTTCTGTGCCGAACCCGGCCAGATGGTCGCCCTGGTCGGCCCGTCCGGCGCCGGGAAGAGCAGCCTGCTGCAACTGCTGCCCCGGCTGTACGACGTGACGTCCGGCACCGTCCGTATCGACGGACACGACGTGCGCGACCTGACGCTCGCCTCGCTCAGCGCGGCCATCGGCGTGGTCACCCAGGATTCCCACCTGTTCCACGACACCATCCGGGCCAACCTCGAGTACGCCCGGCCGGACGTGACGGATGCCGAGATGCACGCCGCGCTGGAGGCGGCCCAGCTGGCCGACTTTATGCGGCACCTGCCCGACGGGCTCGACACCGTGGTCGGTGACCGTGGATACCGGCTCTCCGGCGGTGAGCAGCAGCGGCTCGCCCTGGCCCGGCTGCTCGTCAAGGCACCGCCCATCGTCGTCCTCGATGAGGCGACCGCACACCTGGACTCCGAGTCCGAGGTCGCCGTGCAACGCGCGCTGCAACATGTCCTGGCGGGTCGTACCTGTCTCGTCATCGCGCACCGGTTGTCGACGGTGCGCAACGCCGACCAGATTCTCGTACTCGACCGCGGCCGGGTCGTCGAACAGGGCCGCCACGATGAGTTGCTGCGCCACGGCGGGCTCTACGCCCAACTCTGCGCCGTCCAGTTCGACGGTGCGACGCAACCGGCCGACATCACGGGGAGATACATTGTCGACCACGCCAAGCGTTGACCTGCTCGTACCGCCCCCGGGTGGCGTACTGATCGCCGTCGTCGGCCTCGCCTGCCGGCTGCCGGAGGCACCCGACCCGGCCGCCTTCTGGGCCCTGCTGCGCGACGGCCGGCACGCCGTCACCGAGGTGCCTCCGGAGCGGTGGCGGCCCACCGGCCCGGACGACCCGGCCCGCTGGGGCTGCTTCCTGCCCGCCGTCGACCGGTTCGACGCCGGCTTCTTCGGCATCTCACCGCGTGAAGCACGCATGATGGACCCGCAACAGCGCCTTTTGCTCGAATTGGCCTGGGAGGGCATCGAAGACACCGGCGTGCCCGCCGACCACCTGACCGACCGCCCGGTCGGCGTCTTCATCGGTGCGATGGCCGACGACTACGCCAAGCTGGTGTACGGTCACGGAGCGGGCGAGGACGGGCCGCACGTCCTGACCGGCCTGCACCGTAGCGTCCTGGCCAACCGCATCTCCTACCGACTCGGCCTCTCCGGACCCAGCCTCACCGTCGACACGGGACAGTCGTCCTCACTGCTCGCGGTGTACCTCGCGGCCGAGAGCCTGCGCTCCGGCGAGTGCGAGATCGCCCTGGCCGGCGGAGTCAACCTGAACCTACTCGTCGACACCGCCCGTTACACCGCCGACTTCGGCGCGCTGTCGCCGGATGGGCGGTGCTACACCTTCGACGCGCGGGCCAATGGCTATGTCCGGGGTGAGGGTGCCGCACTGGTCGTTCTCAAGCCGCTCGACCGTGCCGTCGCCGACGGCGACCGCGTCTACTGCGTCATCCGGGGCGGCGCGACGAATCACGACGGCGGCGGGGACCGGCTCACCGCACCACGGCAGGCCGGTCAGGAGCAGGTGCTGCGTCGCGCCTACGAACGCGCGGGGGTCGCTCCGGCGCAGGTCGGCTATGTCGAACTGCACGGCACCGGCACCCCCGTCGGCGACCCGGTCGAGGCGGCGGCGCTCGGCGCCGTCCTGGGCCGCGCCCGCCCGGCAGATGATCCACTGCTGGTCGGTTCGGTGAAGACCAACATCGGCCACCTCGAGGGCGCCGCCGGCATCGCCGGTCTGCTGAAGGTGGTGCTGGCTCTGCGGCACCGGGAACTCCCGGCCAGCCTCAACTTCCGCTCCGCCAACCCCGCGGTCCCGCTCGACGACCTGGGGCTGCGTGTCAACACGGAGCCGGGTCCGTGGCCCGGGCGGCGGCCACTGCTCGCCGGGGTCAGCGCGTTCGGCATGGGCGGCACCAACTGTCATCTGGTCCTCGCCGAGGCGCCCCGCGACACCGCCGGAACCAGCGTCGCCCCGGTGGTCGAGGGGCCGGTGCCCGTGCTGATCTCGGGTCGGTCCGCCGCGGCGGTGCAAGCCCAGGCGCGTCGGTTGGCCGACTGGTGGGAGGGGCCGGGCCGGACCACCCCGGTGCCGGCGGTGGCGCGGGCCCTGGCGGCATCCCGGGCCGCCCTGGAGCACCGGGCGGTGGTGGTCGGTGCCGACCGGGAGTCGATCGTCGCGGACCTGCGCTCGGTCGCCGCCGAGCCCTCCGGTCTCGCGCCGGGCGGGGTCGTGCTCGTCTTCCCCGGCCAGGGCTGGCAACGGGCCGGCATGGCCCGCGAGCTGCTCGCGACGTCCCCGGTCTTCGCCGACCGGCTCGCCGCGTGCGACCAGGCGCTGTCCGCCCTCGTCGACTGGTCCGTCACCGACCTCCTCCAGAGCGAGGACGAGACCTGGCTGTCGCGGGTGGATCTGCTGCAGCCGGTGCTGTGGTCGGTCATGGTCTCCCTCGGTGAGGTGTGGCTCTCCGCCGGCGTTCCGGTGGCGGGCGTGGTCGGCCACTCGCAGGGCGAGGTCGCCGCGGCCTGCGTCGCGGGCGGGCTGTCGCTTGAGGACGGCGCCCGGATCGTCGTGACCCGCGCACGGTTGATCCGCGAGTTGGCCGGCAGGGGCGGCATGCTTTCTGTCGGCCTCGGCCGGGCCGAGGTCGAGCCGGAACTGCCCGACGGCGTGGAGACGGCAGTCGTCAACAGCCCGTCGTCCACCGTCGTCGCCGGTCCGGTCCCGGTCCTGGACGCCTTCGCCGCCCGGTTGACCAAGCGTGGGGTACGGGCGCGGCTGGTACTCATCGACTACGCCTCCCACTCTGCCGCCGTGGACAGCGTCGCCGACCGGTTGGTTGCGGAGTTGGAGGGGCTGACGCCCCGGTCGTCGGTGATTCCGGTGGTATCCACCGCGACCGGTGATGTGCTCGACACGGCCGGCATGGACGCCAGCTACTGGCTGCGCAATCTCCGCCACACCGTGCGGTTCGACCTCGCCATGCAGACCCTGGTCAGTCTGGGCGCCCGGGTCTTCGTCGAGGTCAGCGCCCACCCGGTGCTCGAACTCGCCATGTCCGAGTGCGTCGAGGCTGCGGGTGTGCCGGGCGTCGTCGTCGCCTCGCAACGCCGTGACCAGCCGCAGTACGACGCTCTGCTCCGTGCGCTCGGACAGGCCTGGGCCGCCGGTGTGCCGGTGGACTGGACGATCGCCCTTGGCTCCGGGCGCAGCCACGTCGACCTGCCCACGTACGCCTTCCAGCGCGCTCGGCACTGGATCACCGCCGAACCCGCCGACGACGGGGCGGTCGACGGCGGCGCCGAGGCTACCGTCCAGACGGGTGACCTGGGTGAACTGACCCGCACCGTCGCCGCCCGCGTCCTCGGCCACCAACGACCCGACGACATCGACGTGGACCGGCCGTTCAAGGAACTCGGGTTCGACTCCAGTCTCTCGCTGCAACTGTGCCGACGCCTCGGTGCGGCCGTCGGGACCACCCTGCCCGT
>NZ_JBDJAV010000082.1:0-22633 GCF_039649625.1 Plantactinospora sp. ZYX-F-223
TTCTTCTTTTATCTCGGCTGCCAGTCTGGCTCCCGAATCCTGTCCGTACTCGGCGGGTCGCCGGGACGTGGAACGGCCACCGTCTGATGATCCTCGCGTTCCCTGCACGGAGGCGAAGAAGGTCATCAGCCAGCACCCGAGGCTCTTCGCCCACTGGGCATGGACACCGCGTTTCTGGTGCTCAGGATAACAAGAGCCGGGTAACGGGAGACTGTTACGCACGGTTCTGTGGGAGCCCGGAGGTGATCCCTCCGGGCCACCCAACCTAACGATGTCGCGGCGGGTTGCCCGTCCACTGCGGGCGAGATCCGAAGCCGCCGCCGGGGCGGCACCGGGCCCGGCGGCGGCTCAGAATCATGTCACGGCAACGGTTGGATCCGGGTGTTCTGGAACGACGTCTGCAACCACTCGCCGTGCCGCTTGCGCAGTACGTTGGTGTTCCTGGAATGGGAGCCCGATCGGCAGTTTTCCTCGTTGCCCTCGATGATGCAGGTCGTCCGGACGACGATCGCAAGGTCTGCCTGGAGGAATCGAACGTGCTCGTCGAGCGGGACGATGTGGCTGGTCGGGATGTAGTTGTCGAAGTAGTACTCCAGCCCTTCGGCGATGCCCTGGCGGGTGATCAGGTAGTCGCCGTTGAAGGTCACGAAGTCGGCGTCCTCGGTGAACGTGGCGGCGAAGGCGTTTCCATCCTCGGTGGCCCAGGCGGTTTGCTGCTGCTTCAGAATGCGCGCGAACGCGGCCAGGTCGCGTTGACGCTCCATTGTGGCTCCGGTCGCGGCCGTCGTCTCGGTCGTGGCCGTTGTTTCGGCCGCGGCTGCACCGGTCTGGATCAGGCCGCCCACCAGCATTGTCGCTGCCAGGGCCGCCAGCCAAGTTTTCCGCTGTGTGATCATGGATTGCTCCTCTGTTCGTTCCGGCACAGCGACCGTAGGTTCGGCGATTCGACGCCGACAACGCCCCGAAGGGTGATCCCGGCGTACTCACGTGGAGGGACGGTGGATGCCCCCGCCGGATGATCCTGGCGTGGGCCCGGGCGCCCTGGATCGTGCCCGTCGCCGCCGGATGCCGAGCGGCCGGAGCAGCGCGAAGTTGGTCAGCGGCCCGGGGTCGGGTCCGGTGCTCCGGGTACGACGAGGCCCGTCTCGTACGCCAGGATGACCGCTTGGACCCGGTCTCGGAGTTGGAGCTTGGCGAGGATTCGCTTGCCGTGGGTTTTCACCGTCGATTCCTCGATGTGCAGGCGCTCGGCGATCTCCGCGTTGGAAAGTCCTCGGGCGAGGAGATGCAGCACGTCTCGTTCGCGGGGGGTGAGCGTGTTCAGTCGATGGTGGGCGGTGGGATTCCGCCGTGGCTGGCTGACGAGCCGGCTGATCACGGTGGTGGTCACCGCAGGGGCGAGTAGGGACTCGCCGGCCGCGATCGTGTGGATCGCCGCGATGAGCTGTTCGGGCCGGGCCCGCTTGAGCAGGAAGCCGGAGGCGCCGGCGTGCAGGGCGCCGAGGACGTAGTCATCGTCCTCGAAGGTGGTGAGGATGAGGACTCGAGTCTCGGGCACGGTCTGGACGATCGTCTCGGTCGCGGCGATGCCGTCCATGCCGGGCATCCGGACGTCCATGAGTACGACGTCGGGACGCAGTTGCCGAGTACGGGTCACGGCCTCGCGCCCGTCGGCCGCCTCTCCCACTACCTGCAGCGTCTCGTCGGTGGAGAGGACGGCGCACAGTCCGGCCCGCATCAGGTCGTCGTCGTCGGCCAGGACGACGCGCAGTGTCCTCATCGGGCCGTACGATCCCACTTACCGGTCAACGGCGAGTGGCCGGTGACCGCGGCCTGCTCGGGGAACAGCGGTCCGGCTGGCGATTCATCGTGGAGCAGGGGCAGCCGAGCCAGCACTTGGAACCGGTCGTGGACCGGCCCGACGACACATGTCCCGCCGAGCAGGGCCGCCCGCTCCCGCATGCCCACGATGCCGTGCCCCTCGGTGCCGTCCGGGCGCTGGGCGCCGCCTGGACGACACCCGTTGCTCACGCTGATCTCGATCGTGTCCGCCGCGTAGCGCAGGTCGACGGCGGCGGTCCCGTCCCCGTGCCGCGCGGCATTGGTGAGCGCCTCCTCAAGGATCCGGTACGCCGCCTGGGAAGCTCCCCGCACTCGGGCGGGTCGCTCGCCGTGCATCGTGACTTCGACGGTCAGTCCCATCCTGCGGTGCCGGTCCACCAGTTCGTCGATCGCGCTGAGGTCCGCGGGCGTACGCAGGTCGCCGTCGTAGCGACGCAGTGCCCGCACCATCCGGTCGATCTCCCCGACGGTGTCCCGGGCGACCTCCTCGATCGTGCCGATGGCCCGCAAGGTCCGCTCGGGGTCCCGTCCGTGCAGCAGCCGAGCCGCGCCAGCCTGCACCAGGATCACGTTGATTGCGTGGCCGGCCGAGTCGTGCAGTTCCCGAGCGATGCGGGTGCGCTCCTCCGCGGCGGCGAGGCGGCGCTCCCGGGCGGCCTCCCGCTTGGCCCGACGCGCCCGTTCCTCCAGGTCCGCGGCGCGTTCCCGACGGAGTCGAGCCCGGTCGCCGATCAACCACATCCCGCAGAAGGCGAGCATCCACGTGCCCAACTCGGTCGTGAACGCCGCCGGGTTGACCCCGGCGACCACGTACATCATGGCGACCAGCGGCACGAAGCCGACAACCGCGCCGAACGCGGCTGCCCGCCGTGCGCCCCGGTCGCCGGAGTGCAGGTCCGCGACCGCGTAGCCAGCGATCGCCGCCCCGACCGGAGCATCGAGCGGATACCGGAGCGCGATGAGCGCGATGCTGGCCAGGGCCACGACGGCAAAGGCCGCGCCGGGAGCGCGGCGGCAGGCCACCAACGGCAGCGCAGTCGCCCCGGCCAGCAGCAGACCCGGTACGTCGAGCGTTCGTCCCGTCGGATCCGGTGGGCCCAGCCCACCGGTATCGATCATGGCGACCGTGATGACCAGCGTGGCCACGGCGGTGGCGATGTCGACGGCCAGCCCGCTGCGCTTCACCGCTCCAGCCTAGGGGTTGTCGCAGCCCGCCCTCGTCACCCGCTGGTGGTAGTCCGGGTACCTCTCCGACGGTAGCTGCGGATCCCACCGGAAGGTGTTTTCGGGCGGTATCGCGCTCTCCCAGCGTCCCCGTGTCGACATTCCGCAACGGCAAGGAGCCCTGCCATGCCCGACCCCGGTCCGGCGTCTTCCTCCGCCTCGCCCGCTGGTCGTACCGGCGCCGCTGGTGGGCCCTCCTGCTCTGGGTCGCCGTCCTGGCGGTCGGCACCGTCGCCGGCCAACTGGCCGGCAACGCGTACCACAACGACTTCTCGCTGCCCGGCACCGAGTCGCAGCGAGCGCTTGACATCCTCCGCGAACGGGCACCGGCCCAGACCGGGGCGACGGTCGACATCGTCTTCCAGGCGCCCGAGGCATTGCGGCACCGAGCACGCGACCACGGGTCGACGGGCTCCTCGCCGACGTGCGACGGCTACCCCGAGTGGCCGACGTAGACAACCCCTACCCGGACCCCACCCCGGTGTCCCGCGACGGCACGATCGCGTACGCCCGGGTGGCGTTCGACGCGCCGACGGAGGATCTACCGCCTGAGGACGTACGCCGGCTGATCGAGACGGCGGTGGGAGCCGGCGGCGACGGTCTGCGGGTGGCACTCGGCGGCGACCCGGTACGTGGCGCGCAGGAGGGCGGGGGCGGACCGGCGGAAGGGCTCGGCCTGCTCGCCGCACTGGTGATCCTCGTCGTGCTCTTCGGATCGTTACTCGCGGCGAGCCTGCCCCTCGTCATCGCGGTCTTCGCGGTCGGGACCGCGATCGGGCTGACCGTACTGGCCTCACACGTCGCCAACGTCGCCGACTTCACCGTGCCGCTGATGGTGCTGGTCGGTCTCGGGGTGGGGATCGACTACGCCCTGCTGGTCTTCTCCCGCTACCGTGCCGAACTCGTCGCGGGACAGCCCCGGGACGCCGCCGAGGTGGCCCTCGACACTCGGGCCGGACGGTCCTCTTCGCCGGTTGTACCGTCATCGTCGTGTTGCTCGGCCTGGTCGTGCTCGGACTGGGTTCGCTCCAGGGTGTCGCCGTGGCGGTCGCGCTCACCGTCCTACTGACATGGTCGCCACCCTGACCCTGCTGCCAGCGCTACTCGCGGTCTTCGGGGCACGCCTCGAACGGTCGGCAGCCCGCCGGGCGGCCCGCCGCGACCGGCACGCCGGCACTGACAGGCGAGACCAGTCCGACGGTACGGCGTGGCGGCGCTGGTCGCTCGCCGTATCCCGCCGCCCCTGGCTCGCGGCGGTGCTGCCGGTGCTGTTCCTGCTCGGGCTCGCCGCCCCGGCACTGGACCTGCGCCTGGGCTTCGCCGGCACCGACGCGCCGTCGGCGACGAGCCGCGCAGCGTACGACCTGCTCGCCGAGGGCTTCGGCGCCGGTGCCAACGGTCCGCTCCGACCCGCAGCAGCTGTCCAAACCCACGCATCCAGGCCAGCAGGGCGGTGTAGCCGACAGCCGCGGCGGGGAACTGCTGGGTACCCAGCACCCGCCCGACCAGGTCGATCACGGCAACGGTGTGGGTCTCCTGATGGGTGTCAACGCCGCCGGCGACGTCGAAGACCGCGGCGTGGTCAGGTGTAATGGAGGGCATCGTCGTCCCGTCGTTCGTGACTGGCAGGCAGGGCGGCGCGCACCAGCCAGGCGACGCGGACGAGACAGAGATGGGGCCTCGGGCCAGGCTCCCATGAGGTCACAACGCCACGTCCGGTGCATGCGGCGAGCACCTCCCGACCGGGGCCGACAGATCCCGTCGAGGACCCGAAGTCAGTCAGAGGTTGGGTCAGACCCCGGTGGGAGGTGCTCTTCTCCATCATCTCTGTCAGATGTCGACGTAGCGACTCACCCAGCTTGTGAACCGTTCACCCAGCTCCTCCGTCGCAGCCTGCACGAGATCGTTGGGGTCGTCGGGCCGGGTGAGGCCGAAGTCTTGTTCCAGCCAGGCGAGGTAGGTCTCGTGGCCTTGGCCTCCTGCCTCGCGGTGGTGACCCTCATACTCCCCGAAGGCGGCCCCTCCCCAGTCGACCCCGAGTGGCCTGTCGCACGCGAGTTGCCGCAGCAGGTCCCGAAGGTTGAGGGCGGTCAGGTGGATGCCGCCCTCATCGCCGAACACGACGATGGGCAAGGTCGCCAGATCAGCTCGGTCGTCTATCCGCCAGAACGCATAAAGCGAACCAGAGCTGTTGGCATAGGCGAACGGCAGAAAGCCATCGACGAACTCGGGTGCATCCGACCATCCGTCGTGCCGGGGCTCACCGAACTCGACCAGCTCGAACCCGTCCGAAATAAACTCGCCACCGAGCCGTTCCTCGAACTCCCTGAGCCGGTTCAGCTCCGGCACTGGCGAATAGGCGTCGATCACTGGGCACTCCGTCTGCCGGGGATGTGCAAGGTCACCAAGGCTACAACCCGCTATCTGAGCGCGCCAGGGCCGGCCCCGGATAGGTCCCTGTAGAAGTGCGCGCACTGGCTCAGCCCGGATGGTCCGACCGACAACGGGTCGCAGCACACCACCCCGGGGCGGGTTCTGCTACAACGCGTCACCCCACTTCGGCCTGACGAAGCGGATTCCTCAGTGATCCGTCGATGGCTCGGACAAGACGAGGGCACTGCGTGATCACCTGCACGCTCATGCCGACGAGCCTGCGTCGTACCGGCGGGCAGGTCGCGCCCGTGGTCGCCGCGCTAGCGTGGGGCGGTGCGTTTCGCCCTTCAAAACGTCGCCGCAGGCAACTACCTGGAACGCCATGCACGACGTGTGGCGAGCCGCTGACGACATGGAGATCTTCGAGTCCGGATGGACCTCTGACCATCTGCAAGCCATGCATGGGGCGGAGCCGGACGTCCCGCGCCTGGATGGCTGGATCACCCTGGCTGCACTCGCCCAGGCCACGCGACGGCTGCGGGTGGGCACCTTGGTGACCGGCATCCACTATCGGCACCCGGCGGTGCTGGCCAACATGGCGGTCACGCTCGATGTCATCTCGGGCGGTCGGCTGGAACTCGGGGTCGGCGCGGGCTGGAACCACGAGGAGGCCCGCGCCTACGGCATCGAACTGGGCTCCCCCGGCATCGCAGCGACCGCTTCGAGGAGGCGTGTCAGGTGTTGATCGGCCTGCTCGGGCCGCAGCCAACCACGACGTTCAACGGACGCTACTACCGGCTGGATGGGGCACGCTGCGATCCCAGGCCGGTGCAGCAACCGCACCCGCCGCTGTGCATCGGTGGCAACGGCGAGAAACGGACCCTGCTGACCGCGGCCAAGTTCGCTCAGCATTGGAACTTCGACATCGGGACACTCGATCAGTTCCGCCGGACGCGTGATGTCCTCTATCAGCATTGCAGCAGCGTCGGACGGGACCCCGGCGAGATCCGGCTGTCCGCCCAGGTGCGATTCACCGGCGACGCCGCCGCAACTGCCGCGACCGCAGCGACCTTCGCGGCGGAGGGTGCTGACCTCGCCATCGTCTACCTGCCGGTGCCGTACACGGCACACGTTCTGGAGCCGTTGGCCAAGGAACTGGCCCAGGTGCGTTGAGCAGAGCAGGCGAACCAACTGCCACGGCCTCGGCGACACCGGCCACCTCGACTTCTTCCGCGCCTGGGACTGCGGTCCCTAACCCCTGACCGGACCCACCTCGCTCCTCATGGTGCCCCCGTCGCCGACATCCTGCAGCACCTGTGGTGCCGTCAGCGCGGTGGGTCCGTGTCGTTCGCGGGAGGCCCGGTCAGTTCGCGACGGTTGGCCGGAAGGAATAGCGTCCGGTACCTGAGGTGTCGGACCAGACCACCAGCAGGTAGCGCTTCCCTCGTTCAAGGGTCGCCAGATCGGTGCCCCAGCAAAGGTTGTGCGGGGTGTAGACGTGTGGTGACGGCGTATCGTCCGCCACCGCGACCGAGAACTCGCACCCCTCCGGCTCGGAGAGACGTAGCCGGCCGGACTGCGCTGCCTCGAAGGCGTGCAGGTCAACGCGTCCGGGAACGTCCAGAGTTCCGGTCGTCGGTCCGAGGCCACTGGCGACCCGGCGCTCCTTGGCGGTGACCAGTCGGAACCCGTAGTCACCGGTGTCCCCGCCGGTACGGTCGACCTTGAGGGTGTAGGTCGCGCCGGGCATCAGGCGGTACTGATAGGCGCTGGTGACCGTGAAGCCAGGAGCGGTTGAGGCGTCCGGGCCCTCCGTTGCGATGCGTAGTGACGGGGATCCGGAACGGCCTGCCTCGCCCGTGACGTCGATCAGCCGCAGCACAGATGCCTCGCCGACCTCCAAGTGGTATGTCCGTACCATTCCGGCGGTGTCGATTGACCCCGTCACGACGCTTCCGTCGCGGAGCGCCTCACCTGGCTTGGTATGCTGCGGCGCCGCGCCGTCCCGGGGTGCCCCGCCCGGCCCGGTACGCCACGGCGCCGCCTCGGCGATCTCCCAGACGGTGGCCGCGGCGCTGATCGCGAACGCCGGTTGACCGGTTGCCGCCAGATCCACGGTGCAGCTACGCAGTGCTACGTCGTCGACGACTCCCAGCGCGGCGCAGACTCGTCGGGCCGCCTCCTGTTGTGCGGTGCTCGCGTCGTCGGTCAGGGGCACCTTGGCCGGAAAGCCCGGGTCCGTATACGTGTTCGTATCGGTGCCCGCCGGATAGTCCAGTAGCGAGGTGTCCTGACCGACCCGCCAACTGTCGGCGAATTCGCCGTAGAGCTGCTCGTGGCTCGGCCGGGCCGGCAGTGTGGTGCCGTTCCTGAGCGCCAGGTCGTTGGACGGGTCGCCGTCGAGGTTGCCGAGAAGGCCGATGAACTCACCCTTGTGCCGAGGTGCGGGGTGGAGCAAGATGCGCATGCCCCAGGTGCCGATGAACGCCAGGTCCGCCACGGTCCCGTCCGGCCAGACCACGGCGTACTGGTTGTCCGTCGATGCTGTGACCGTACCGCCGCCGGGTAGTGCGGTGGGGACGTCTGTGAAGTCGGTCTGGGCGCCGTCGAGTCGGATCTCCGGTCTGTCGTCGTACAGGGCGAAGGTCAGCCGGCTGGCGCCGATCCGCAGACCGAACGCGCTGTTGATGGAGAGGTCCTGGCTACCCGGGAGGGCTGCCTGCCGGACGTGTATCTCGACATCGCCGGACTTGGCGAGCAGGAACTCGCCGACCGCCTGGAAGTCGTACCACCGCTGGTCGAACGTGACAAGGTGCGGGTCGCCGTTGCTGCCCCCGGGCGGCTCCAGATCCGTCGACGTACCCGAGGAGTCGCCGCCCTCCTGCGGAAGATCTGTGGGTCCGCTCGGCGGGGCGCCGCCACCGGCCTGCGGGCCGCCACTTCCGTTCGAAGGGTTGCCGCCGCCGTTGCTCGGGTTGTCTCCGCCATTCTGGGAGTCGCCGCTCTCGCCCGGCGGGCCGCCATTGTTGCTCGATGGGTCGCCGTTCCCGCCCTGCGTGCTCCCGCCTCCGTCCGGGAGGCCGTCGTTCCCGTTGTGCTGGGTACCCTTCGGACGGGTCGCCTGGGCCGGCGGCTGCGCCGGCTTCTTGCAATCCTCACGGACCTGTTCAAGGCCCGGGTGCCGGCCTGGCGGCAGGGGCAGACCACTGTACGTATGCCTCGGGGGTAGCCGCCTCGCGGCTCGGTAGTAGTTCTCGGCCCGGACCGCCCGGACCTCCCCGATCTCCGGTCCATTGCGCGTCGGTTTGCCGTCCGACCCGATTCCGCAGCGCGTCTGATCCAGTTGATCGGTTGCATTGTCGTATGCGTGCACAAGTTCGTGATAGAGCGAAGCGCATTTCTCCAGCGGAACCCTTGGATCGTCCCGGTACGTACCCTCCTGCTTCGGGTTCCAGACGATATTCGTGTAACCGTAGTAGTGAGTCGCCTCGGAGCGGTTACTTCTGCCCGGCCGGATGATGACTCGGAACCCCGGTTTGTCGAGGACGTCCATCACGCCGATCTGATCTCCCATGCTCACCCGAATATCGTTGAGGCACCCTTGGACGGCCTCCTCGAACCCGAAGTTCGTGGGGTCGCCAAGGTCATCGATTTCGATCGAGGCGTGCGCCGGGAGCGCCCGCCCCACGTCGACCAACGCCGCGACGGCTGCCAGCATGATCACGATCGCGGTCCCAGTCCCGGCCCGCCCGCGTCGCCGCAGCAGTGCCAGGACTACGGCGACCACCACCAGGAGCAGCAGCATGCTGGCGGCGACCGGCAGGGCCCGCCGCCACCAGCCGCCGCTGTCCGTCGAGCCGACCGTGAAGGCCACCGCCGCGGGATCGCTCGGCCCGGCGCACTCCCCAACGACGCCGGGCATTTGGTACGTCGCCTGCAGCACGTACCGCCCCGGTTCGCGTACCGGCCAGAGCGCCGCCACGGCACCGCTGCCAGCCGTCGGCACGATCGTCTTGAAGACAGGGCCGGCAGGAGTGCTCTCGGTCGTCAACTCAAAGGAGAGGGCCGCCTCCGCCGCCAACTCGCGCGAATTGGCGCCCAGTACGGAGGCATAGCCGTCGCCGAAGGTGACGAGCGCGAAGTCCGCCGCCCGTACCGGCTCCCCATCCCGGGCGAGCGCCATCGACACCGTACCGTCGGGTATCGACGCCAGCCGGCACGACCGTGCGGCCTGATTTGTCACCGACAGTGCGAGCCGAACCGGCTCACCGGGCGAGAAGTGCGGCTTGGTCGTCGTAATCGTCAACGCCGTCGCCGGCCGGCGAGGCTCTGTCGATGGCACCCCCTCCGGCGCCGCGGAGGCCATCTGGGCGGCCGGACCTGTCACGAGCAGACTGAGTCCGACGACGGTCCCCGCGCGCAGCAGGAACCGCAGAGCTGGACGACTGAACACCACAACTCCCGAAATGGATCTGAACGTGGGACACCCGCGCCGACGCGGATCCGCTAGGCACGGTAACAACCGTAAACAAGCGACGGCATTTCGGTAATCACGGTTTCGTGCCAACCCCGGTACGCCCCGTCCGTAGCTCCGGCCGCTGGTCTGCCCGATGCCGTACCGCCGATAGCGGATTACGCCAGCGCCAACAGAACCAGTCCAGCAATCACGGTCGATCGCTACGGTACTGTCGACACTGGCGCGTCCGCCGAGAGAAGGCCCAACGGACCAGCCTGTACCGTTCGAGAATTCGGTTTTGGCTACGCGGCTTGCTCGTACTCGTTGATCAACCCTGGACCACCATCCTGCGCCGTACCCGCACCGCACCCAGATCATCGACCTTCGCCGGTGCCCTCAAGCCCCGGCTCGATCTTGGCCCACGTGCCCTGCGTATCCTCCTCACTCAGCGCGGTTGGTCACTGCGCGATGACGCCGCCTCATGCTGCTGCGACCGGCATACCTGGGCATCATCAACGCGCTTGCGCTCCTGCGGCTGCTGCCCAGCGGCGACCGAGACAAGGACACAGAGATGCTCGCGTTACGCCACCAACTCGCAGTCCTGCAGCGCCAGCTCGCGGCGGCCGCTGAGCGGACAGCCGAGTGGCCGACCCGATGCGGCGGCCGAGCCTGTTCGTCGCGTTCAACCTCGCCGACGGCAGCGACATCAGCGAACTACACCGCCAGCACCGCGCCACCGAGTTCCGCACGTTCCTGACCGCGATCGACAAGACCGTGCCCGCCGACCTCGACATCCACCTGATCTGCGACGACTACGTCACCCACCAGACCCCCGCCGTCCGTGTCTGGCCGACCCGGCACCCCCGCTTCCACATGCACTTCACCCCGACCGGATCGTCCTGGATCAACCCGGTCGAACGCTGGTTCGGTTACCTCACCGAGCGGAGGATCCGTCGCGGTACCCACAAGAGTGTCCGGTCTCCCGAGGCCGACACCCGGGCGTGGATCGCGGACTGGGACAGCAACCCACGCCCGTTCATCTGGACCAAGACCGCCGAGGAGATCGTCGAACCCGCACGGTCCCGGTCTTCGCAGTCAGAGCACGTCGGCTCCCGATATGCGAGGTGTTCGCCGTGCGGGCGGGCTGCAACCACGATCAACATCGTGCCCAAGGTCACGAGGTGGTCCGGCCGCCAAGGCCCGCCGGTCTTGGACGAGACCTGGACCGGTCCAGAGGTGTGCAGGCATGTTCCTCGGCAAGCCGGACCACCACCCGAACGGCGCACCGAAGCCCACTCTGCCGATCTCTTGGAGACCTTCAGGGGTCAGGTAACGGGCGGGCATCCCGTGAACCGCAGCGGGCCGTTCGGGATTCATTAGGTAACGGGTGGGCGGGAGGTCGACGTCTTCGGGTTTGAGGTCCAGGCGCGTACCGGACGGTGTGCGGTATTGCCTGCCTGCAATATTCCATGATCTTGCAAGTGGCGATCATGGCCAGGCTCATCGCCGGCCAGGAATCGGATATCACGTGGATGATCGTGGTGAGGCGGGCGGGAGCTCGCACGCTCGGTGGCACGACGGTCGGGGTTGTCACCTGGGTCCGGTCAGGTCGGCGGGTGGCGGTGACCCGACTCGGGTGGCGGTGTTGCCGGCGTTACGGGCGGTCCTGGCCGGACGGCGGTTAGTCCACCGTCGTTCCCGAGACGTGCAACGGCGGCTGACTTTCCTGCTTGGCGAGCAGGCTGGCCAATCGCTCGCGGGCGTACCAGTCGCGCGCGTCGGCCCGGGCACGCAGCTCGTCGACGCGGCCCTGCTTGGCGAGCAGGTCGGCCAACCGCCGGGCGGCGTACCCGTCGCCGGCGTCGGTTCGGGCCCGCCAGATCGCGATCGCCTCGTCAACGCGCCCCTGCTCGGCGAGCAGGCCGGCCAACCGCTTGTGGGCGTCCTGGTCGCCCGCGTCGGTTCGGGCCCGCCAGATCGCGATCGCCTCGTCGACGCGGCCCTGCTTGGCGAGCAGATCGGCCAACCGCGAGGCGGCGTACGGTCGCCGGCATCGGCTTGGAGTTGGGGGTCACCGCCACCGGCGCCGACTCCGGCCAATCCCCCTCCGGGCGCCGGTTGTGGTGGCGGAGTTGATGGTCGCCGACACGCATCGGTGGCGAGACCTCGACCGGCGAGCCGGCCACGTGGCTCGTCACGCATCGCGAGGACGGGCGCTCCGGCGTTCTACCGTCGGCTCGGCTGGCGTGCCGAGGCGGCGTTCGAGTCGGCCGGGAAGCCCTTGCTGCCGTTCACCTGGGCAGCGACTGAGGGCGATGTCGAAAATCGCGAACGCGTCGAGGCCACCCTGGTGCTGGGAGGACGCAGCTAACGATCCTCGCCGGGATGACCCAACCGTCCGGAAATCAAGTGGGTCACGACACCACTCAACGATCACCTCATCGGCTGCTTGGACTTGTCACGGCGGTCCAGCATAGATACGGTACGTGCCGTGACTGCCTCTACCGATCCTGCCGGATGTGGCATTTGCGGCCGACCAAGAGACAAGCAGCACGCACATGAGCAGCCATACGGCCCGGCGTCAGGAAACGGTCAACGGCGCGAGTACGTGGTCGTAGGCGTGCGCGGAGGAATCGCGGACGTCCAGAGAGTCGGTGATACCTCGACGACTCATCGTACCGACGCCGCCATGCTGGCGTTCCAGCTCAAGATTGCTGTATCAGCCTTAACCGGCCGGCGGTTCAACTGCTGGGTGACACCCGCCGAATATGGCGTGTTTCAAAGCGACTTCCAGCTCACCGAAGATTGAGTTCGATGAAGGGGCCAACATCCGCCGAGCCGCGATGCTGACCCGCCTTCCCGTTGCCGGGACCGTTGACCATCGCATCCGCTCATGCCGCCATTCGTGCGGGCGGTGCCACGGACAACCCTCTGGTTGGTTCGCCGCCGGTCACGCACCGGCAACAAACGCCGCTCTGTCTCTCCTCGCGGGTATCGAAGAACCTCGTCAGGTACGTCGGCGGCTCCAGTTCGCTCGCCCGAACCAATGAGAAGACCTCCGCCCCGTGCTCCGCCTCATCGAACAGCCGATACGCCTGGACAAGTCCCAAAGTCGATGCCCACCAGTCAGGGGCCGGGTGTCTGAGAACGTGCCGTCATACCAGGTGCCTGGGGGACATGCTTGATCGGTCGATCGGCCCTGGCGGCGTGAGTCGGCCCGCCTCGTATTCGGTCAGCCGACGCAGAATCTCGGCGCGGTCGTAGCTAGGAAAGCGGACCAACAGCAGCCGTAGCCCGAACTGCGACTCGCGCTGCTGGTCGAACGTTGCTCTGTCCATTGGCCGGGCGGACACGTCCCACGAGTCCGGTGCTGCCCAGTGCGTCATCCGCAGGTAGAAGGCGTCGCGAGGGCCAGCTTGGGCGAGCGCGGTCAGGAACGCCAGACCGTCGTCGATTGGGAAATCGATGTAGGCCCATCCCATTTGCGCAGCGATGACCGGGGCCATGTGCGGTAATTGTTCCGGCCAGTCGGCGTTGCTCTCGCCGGCATTCTGGCAACAGGTCCACGTTTTCAACCCCAGACGCCAAGTGATCTCGATGATTGGCGCAAGCTCTTCGTCGATGTCGGCGCTAAGGTCGCCCACGCTGACCCGGCGGACCGGGTGTAGGTTCTCGCTCACCCGCGTGATCCTACTGATGATCGACGACGGCGCAGATCGGTATCTCGCCCGCCGATGTTCCTCGATGGTGACCTGCCCGGATCTGCCGCCGAGCGAGCACGCCGAACAGCGGCCCCCTCACTCCCCGTACACCATCGTTTGACTTGTCGGACGCACGCTCGCGCCGAGAAGCGTGCGGGTTGACGGCCAGCGCCGAACTGGCCGAAGATCGTGAGAGCATCAGTTGGGGGTAGCGGCTTTGGGCTTCTGGGACGTAGGCCCCTTCGACAACGACGACGCCGCGGACTTCGCCGGCGTGCACCGCGCCAAACCTGTCGCGCAGGCTGCGAGCTGGGAATGGCAGCACGGTAGTCGGCGATGAGGCTGACGAGGTGGGGGGTGTAGGGGTAGGTAGCGGTCCTCGTGGAGTTTGCCGACGGGGACGTGGAGCCAGTGCGCGGCGCCGATGAGGACGACCGCGTCGGCTTGTAGGGCGGTAAACTCCCCGACGCGCAGTCCGGTGCGCAGCAACACCTCCACGACGACGCGGACCAACATGCGCGGTTGTGTTTGGGCTGAACGGAGCAGCTTGGCCGCAGTGGCGTCGTCGAGGGCTTTCGGTAGGGGGTGGTCCTGGCGGGGCAGGTCGGCGGGAATGATCGGCACCCGGGCGGGCGCGTCGGGCCCAGTCCCACTCCTGGAGACGGACGAAGAACATCCGCAGGGTGCCGAGCCGGTGAGCGAGGGTTCCAGGGGAGGGGACACGCGTGTCGTGTCGCGGCCTGGTCGGTCCGCCAGCCGGCGGCGGAAGTCTTCCAGGTGGCGGCGATGAATGTCGGCGACGCCGGTCACGTCGGGCGCTTGTTCGGTGAGGAACGCGGCCAGGGACCGTAGGGCCTGGTCCGCGCCGCTGACGCTGCCCGGGCGCAGGATGCAGCTGATCTGGTCGAGGTAGCGGCGCATCGTGACGACCACATCGGGGATGTCGGCGGCCAGGTCTTCCCATCTGGGCAGCCGCTGTGGGCCGCTCACCGACCTGCCCCGGTGATGGCCGGCAGGATGCGGGCCGTTGGGCCCCCGGGCAGCAGTTGCAGCGTGGTGTTGGCAGCGCGTAGGTCGTTTTCGGTACGCCGACGATATGCTCCGGTTCATAGGGTTAAGGCATGCGGATACGATCAGCGCGCAGCGCTGACGCCGAAGCCATCAACGAGTTGCTCGACCAGTTGGGCTATCCCCAGGATGGTCAGGCAACGACGGCGGCCCGGATCCAGACCTGGGTCGACGACTCGGCCAGCGCGGCCTACGTGGCCGACGCCCAAGGCGATCTCCATGGCGTCATCGCCGTCCATATCTGTCCGTTTTTCGAGCGCGACGGCGCCTGGGGCCGAATCGTAGCCCTGGTCGTATCGGACCGCGCACGCGGACAAGGTGTCGGCTCCCGACTTGTCGCGGCCGCTGAATCCTTCGCCGCCAGCCATGGATGTCTCCGGATGGAGGTCACCAGTGGAGACCGACGGCCAGACGCGCACAAGTTCTACCAGCGTCGCGGATACGTCGACCAAGCAGGAAAATCGTCCCGCTTCCTACGGGACCTACCCACCTCCAACGACAACCGAGATCAACTTCTGCCGGAAAATTGACTCATGAGAAACCATTCACGGTTGGCTTCCACGCTTGTGGCGCAGTTTCTTCGCGGTGCCGAAGGCATACGCGCCGACCACGCAGGTGTCGGTTACGGCCTGGCATCGTCAAAAGCGCCACCCAAGCACACGACGGAACTCTCACCCGGGCCGCTGGCGGCGCTGCGTCACCATGCCCGTACGATCGCGATGGTCTTTGCCGATCGCCTCGGGGATCATCTGCGGGGTGGGCGGTAGGAGGCCGACCAGGCTGGGCTGGGATATGCCGAGCGCGCTGGTCACTGCTGCATCCTTGGATCGTGGGTAGGGTCGGCGTACATGGGCGGGCAGCCGTGATCGATGGCTTCGGGGCGCAGTTCGTAGTGCCAGGGTTCGTTACTGTAGATCTGGCAGAGCCCGTACTTGGCGCCGTGCTTGGACAGCCACGCCGTGGCGTCGGAGTGCCCGATGTCGATCGCCTGCCCCGACACGTGTGGAGACGTGTCAGGGGTGGCGACCCATCGGGCGGCTTCCTTTTCTGAGCCGTACTTCGAGACCGCTTTATGGAGTAGTTGTTCCTGGTACTCGGGTGAGCGCCAGCCACCGTTGACGTAGAAGGTGACATCGTCGTCGGCGGCGTCGGTCGCAGCTCGGCGCAGGGCACCGAGCAGATCGGGGTCGAGGTTGGCCACCGCCGGAATTTCGTCATCGAAGACCGTCACGCCCTCAGGGACGGCGCCATCTGCCTCGCCGAGTGCACCGAGGTGGCCGGCTGCGGCCGAGTGGGACGACGACGCCAGCGATCGGGGGCGGTGGGCTGCTGCTCGTGCTGGTTCGCTGTAGGTCATGCGTGCAGTCAAGGCAGCGTAATGTTGTCAGCACGTATGTGGTTTCCAATATGCCGACGATATGCAACGGCTCGTAGTATCGAGTGCATGCGTGTGTTGGTCGTCGAGGACGAGCCCTATCTGGCAGAGGCCATCCGCGATGGGCTGCGCCTGGAAGCGATCGCCGCCGACATCGCCGGTGACGGTGACACCGCTCTCGAGCTGTTGAGCACCAACGCCTACGATATCGCCGTCCTCGACCGCGACATTCCCGGGCCCTCCGGTGACGAGATCGCCGAACGCATCGTCGCTTCCGGCAGCGGCATGCCGATCCTGATGCTCACTGCTGCCGACCGACTCGATGACAAAGCCTCCGGGTTCGAACTCGGCGCCGACGACTACCTCACGAAGCCGTTCGAACTCCGAGAACTCGTGCTCAGGCTCAGAGCGCTCGACCGCAGGCGCGCGTACAACAGGCCGCCTGTGCGGGAGATCGCAGGTCTGCGGCTGGATCCGTTCCGCCGCGAGGTCTACCGCGACGGCCGGTACGTCGCGCTGACCAGGAAGCAGTTCGCCGTGCTCGAGGTCCTCGTTGCTGCCGAAGGCGGTGTCGTCAGCGCCGAAGAACTCTTGGAGCGAGCGTGGGATGAGAACGCCGACCCCTTCACCAACGCCGTGCGCATCACAGTCTCGGCATTGCGCAAACGGCTCGGCGAACCCTGGATCATCGCCACCGTGGCCGGCGTCGGCTACCGCATCGACACAGCGCCCGGCACCGGGCGTGCAGGAGGGGACCGTGGATAGGGCGCCTGGCTTGAGCGTTCGCCTCAAACTCACCCTCAGCTACGCGGGGTTCCTGATGCTTGCAGGTGGCTTGCTGCTCGCCGCGGTGTGGGTGTTCCTGCTGCGCTACGTGCCCGAGGTGGTCTACATCCCCGGTCCCCGTACCCGAGGTGAGCCATACGCCCCGATGCCCGGACCCGACCGCTCCGACCTGGTGGAGGCTTTCGCCCCGAAGGCAGGCGCGGTGCTGGCGATCCTGCTGATGTTCGGCCTCCTGGGAGGATGGATCCTCGCCGGAAGCATGCTCGCGCCCCTGACTCGCATCACAAATGCCACACGTCTGGCCGCGAACGGATCACTCTCCCACCGCATCCATCTGGAAGGCCGCAAAGACGAGTTCCGTGAACTCGCCGACGCCTTCGACACCATGCTCGCACGGCTCGAGGCACATAACGCGGAACAGCAGAGATTCGCAGCCAACGCCTCTCACGAGCTGCGAACCCCGCTGGCGATCATGCAGACACTTCTCGACGTGGCCCGCAACGATCTGAACCGTGACACCGGAGAACTTGTCGACCGCCTCCACTTCGTCAACACCCGAGCGATCGATCTCACCGAGGCATTGCTCCTGCTCAGCCGCGCCGACCAGCGGTCCTTCACCCGAGAACAGGTCGACCTGTCCCTCATATCGGAAGAAGCCACTGAAACGCTTCTCCCGCTCGCAGAAGAACGCGGCCTCACTATCGAGACCTCCGGCGACATCACCCCCACCATCGGCTCCCACACGCTCCTGCTGCAGATGACTACGAACCTCGTGCACAACGCGATCGTCCACAACGTGACGAAACATGGCACTGTGTGGGTCACGACCAGCGCTCACCCCAAGACGGTGGTGCTCACTGTCGAGAACACCGGCGAGAAGCTCTCCCCGCAGTTAGTCTCCACGATTGTCGAGCCGTTTCAGCGCGGCACTGGACGGATACGCGACGGCCACGCAGGTGTCGGTCTAGGCCTGGCAATCGTCAAGAGCATCATCCAAGCACACGACGGAACCCTCGCCCTCGCTCCCCGCCCCGATGGCGGGCTCCGGGTCACGGTGCAACTACCCACCGCGCCACCGCACCCTGGCAGGTGACGACCCGGGGAATTGCCGCACGGCCCGAGAGGAATAGTCAAGGCCCGTGGATCAGCATGTCATACGGCGCGAGCGTCAGCGCTTGCCGATTCGTCGGACCGTCCGACGAGACTCCGTTGGCGAAGGACGGGACCAGGACGCAGGCGTTCAGCGCGACCACCAGCAGCGAGGTCGCCGAGGTCTGCCGTGGGTGCCGGCGTCGCCGGGGTGGTCCGGGTGGTCCTGATGAGGCGAACCTTTCATCGCTCGGCGACCACGGTGCGCGCATGCCGGCCAGGGCGACGTCCGCGTCAGCTGCGCCGGCCGCCGACGCGTGGGCCGACATCGACGCGATCCGCTCGGGATCGGTGAGTGCCGGGATCAGGGCGGTCTCGATCCAGGCCGGTCGAGGTCGGCGTTGTCGCCGAGCAGTGCCCCCGCCGGCCGCGACGCCCGGCTCGGCGTTGAGCCGTTGTTCACCGCCGCACAGTGGCAGCGGGACGTACGCGGCCGGCGGCGGCCGCAGCGGGATCCCGATGGCGGTGGCGTGAGCCAGCCGGAGACTCGGCGCGGCGGTGAACACCTGTCCCGGCCGCCAGCCGGTTGGCCCACTCCGGGCCGGGCGGCCGCCTCGTGGACGACGATCGGGGGCCCTGCCCGCGGCGGCGAGGTAGGCCGGCACGGCCAGGTAGCCCCCGAAGCCCACGACACAGGTCATGTTGCCAGAATATTATCCGCTATCAGCACCTTCAACGCTTTGTCAATTCCCTTGGCCGGCTCGACTATCGGAAAATCAAAATAGGTATCTGGATAAGGTTCGTCGTTCAGTGTGTAATGCCACCACTCGCAATCGTATGAGCTAAAACCGCAGGCCTCCATGATGGAACGAAGACATTGACGGCTTCTCGCTTCGACTTGCGTGATTCCTTCCGCTCCATGATGTGAAATTGAATCCATCAGGTCATGGTCACCGCCCATTGGAGCAAGTTCACCGGTGGCCAGGCGATAAAGCGTAAGGTCAACTGTACTGCCCCGACTGTGGCCCGACTTGGTGGCCACATATCCCTTCTCAAACATCTCGGCCCTGTCAATGTTCGGATAGTGTCGTAGCTTCGTCCGGCCATCCTCCGGCTGTTTTGCCCAGCGCAGGAAACAATCTACGGCCCGTTGAGGGCGATAGCCATCCCAAAGAAGCAAGCCGAAGCCAAGGGATTCGGCCTTTTCTCTCGCTCTTTCCAGGGCTGCACACAACGCCCTCGTGCCGACGATTCGATTTGTCAGGTATCCGTCCACCGGTTTGCCGGTGAAGTTGTCCCACGTGGCGTACTTGGCATCCCAACGTATTCCGGGTACAAACTCGTCTACAAAGACAAAATCTTCTTTCATTGGCTTTTCCCTGTCAAGGCCAACGACACCATCCGGTCGATCACTTCGGCGAGCGGCAACCCTGCGGCCGACATCATTCTCGGATAACGGCTGTACGAGGTCATGCCAGGCATAGTATTGACCTCGTTGAGGACTACCTTCCCATCTTCCTTGAGGAACATGTCCACCCGCGAGAGCCCCCTGCATCCCAGGGCGCGGTACACGGCCTTTGCCGTCTCCTGAACGAGCGAGCGTGACTCCGCCGAAATGTCAGCGGGAACGATTGCTGTCGAGTTCTCGGAACCGGTTTCGGGCTCGGTCTCCTGATGGATTCTGAAGAAGCCATGAGACAGAGCAATTCGGTCCACCTCGCCTGCAATCAAATCCAGATCGTTCCCCAACACGGCACATCCGACCTCGCTGCCGACGACAGCCTCCTCAATCAACACCTTCGAGTCGTACTGCCGTGCGGTTTCCACCGCACTTGGCAAGTCTTCCTTGCGAGATACCTTACTGACTCCGAAAGATGAACCCGAACGGGCCGGCTTTACAAAGACGGGATAGGTAAGCTGGTCGGGATCAATATTCTCGTTCGCCGTGACAGTCCAGAACTCCGGCGTAGCAATTCCCGCGCTTCTGGCGACGATGTAGGCAAGGGATTTGTCCATACACAGGGCAGAACTTTGGACATCGCAGCCTACATAGGGGATGCCGGAGAGCTCCAACAAACCCTGCATCGCACCATCCTCGCCGAGTTTGCCGTGCAGAACGGGCAACACCAGGTCCAGACTGATCGTTTCGTATCGTCCCTGCTCCAGAACGAGCAATCCGTGTACGCTTCTGTCCGGTGACAGCACAGCTGGACGGCAACGGCCGCTTTCCCAGTTTGCGTCAGGGCCGTCACAGAGCTTCCAGGCACCGCTCTTCGTAATCCCGATATAGAACGGTTCGTACCTGTCGGTATCGAGGCTTCGTGCGACCTCTTGCGCGGACTTGACGGAGATGGGATGTTCTTCGGAACAGCCCCCGAATATGATTGCGATCTTCAACTTATCCATGTTGGTTCCCGCTTTCAAATTTCAGGCAGTTGATGATTGAATTTTCAACAGTGTCGCTCAGGGCGTGGTCTGTGTAGTAGGCAGTGTGCGGACTAATAAGCACATTCGACAGCTCTTGCAGTCGCAACAGCGATTCGCTTTCAATGCCCCTGTTTCTGCAGTCGGCGTAGAATATTCCTTCCTCCCCTTCGAGGACATCCAGCGCAGCACCGGCCAACCTGCCGCTTTCCAGTGCTGGAATAAGAGCCTCGGTATCAAGAAGAGAACCGCGTCCGGTATTGATAATGAACGCGCCGCGCTTCATCTGCTCGATACGTTGACGATTTAGGAGATGGTGCGTATCCGGGTTGAGTGGTGTATGGAGCGTTACGATGTCGCTCAGTTGCAACAACTCACTGAGAGGAACGTAGTTGGCAGAGGTCTTGGGGTGACTGTCATAGGCCAATATGCGGCAGCCAAAGCCCCGCAGCCTTTCCATGACCGCTGCGCCGATGCGTCCGGTTCCAATCACCCCGATGGTCAGATCGCGTAGTTCTCTCCCGCGTACGTCATTCAACCGGTAATCGTGAACATCGGCACGGCGGATGATGGACTTTGCATTTCGCACTGCCATCAGCATCAACATCAGTGTGTAGTCAGCCACGCTGTCGGGTGAATAGGCGACATTTTCCACGGAAATGCCGACGCTCTCCGCGTACTCCACATCGATGTGATTGTATCCAATGCTCCTGGTGGAGATATACCTCACGCCGACGCGCCCGAGCGCAAGAAGAGTGGAGTTTGTGATCTGCGTTTTATGGCCGACACTGATACATCGGTTTCCGAACGCCAGTTCAATATTGGCTTCAGATACCGCTGCCTCTGTGATGGTTGACACGACGCCGAAGCGAGGCGCCATCTCTCGGAACAAAACTGCCTCGTCCTGCTCGCATCCATAAATTGTGATTCCCACTGTCGGGACGGGCGGGGAGGACGAGGACGCCAGCGATCGGGTGCGGCGGGCCACTGTTCGGGCTGGTTCGCTGTAGGTCATTCCTCCAGTCAAGGCGGTGTGGTGTTGCCAGCACGTATGTGGTTTCCGATACGCCGACGATATGCTGTCGGTCGGTAACATTCGGCTGCATGCGTTTGTCGAAGCCGTACGACGTCAGCCGGCCGCGCCGCCGGCCCGAGCGCCTGCCAGCTGGCGGTGCGGTTCGACTCCGTCGCCCGCTCAGCACCCAGGCCCGTCACAGCGGAGATTTCCGACCCGATCATCACTCCGTTACCGTCCCGAACATCGGCACACTGCACCCGTAGGAGCGCGACGCGGTGAATAGAGGGACATTGAACCTTTTTCAACCTCCCCTTGCGGTCCGTCGGAGGGCGAGGTCGGACGCGGTGTGCGAGCGCCGCGCGGTTCAGGTTGAAAAAGGTTCATTCTGCGGGCCACCCTCGGTGCGTCCTCGGCCGCTGGTGCCCACGTCGCCTGCGGCATCATCGCCGCGAACGTGGCCTGGGTTGGCAGGGATTCACCGGCCGAATGGACCTCCTACCACACGAGCGGCGGATGCTGCCTTCTCCCTCTGAAGTGGGTGTTCGCGAAGGGTCTATGAGACTCGCTGGTGGTGGGTGCGGCGTTGTTTGCGGGTGGCGGGTGCGCCTCGGGTGAGGCGGCGGGTCATGGTGTTGATCGCGGCCCAGCGGATCATCGCCTCCGAGGTGGCGGGGTCGCGTTCGTAGTCGCGGGCCAGCCGGCGGTGGGCGGTGAGCCAGGCGAAGGTCCGCTCGACCGGCCACCTTCTGGGGATCAGGACGAAGCCTTTCTGGCCTGCGGGTTTGCGGACGAGGTGCAGGGTGGTGGTCAGGATCCGGGTAGCCCAGTCGACGAGGCGGCCAGCGAAGCCGGCGTCGGCGAGGACGAACCGGACCGGTGTGGTCAGGTAGAGGCTGAGCAGGGTGGTCTTGGCGCCGTCGCGGTCCTGGACGCTGGCGGCGCAGACCATGACGACCAGGATCAGGCCGAGGGTGTCGGTGACGATGAACCGTTTGCGGCCGTTGATGTTCTTCCCGGCGTCGTAGCCGCGGCTGTCCCGGCCCATGGTGTCGGCGGCCTTGACGCTCTGCGAGTCGATGATCCCGGCCGAGGGCTGCCGGTTGCGGCCCTGCTGGAGGCGGACCTGTTCACGAAGGTGGTCGAGGACGCGTTGCGTGACCCCCTCCTGCTCCCAGCGGACGAAGTACCAGTGGACGTGTGCCGTGCGCAAACCCGGTTCTGGCTACGCTGCCTGCGAGTATTCGCTGATCATGCCGTGGATGATCTTCCGTCGGCGC
>NZ_JBDJAV010000083.1:0-19201 GCF_039649625.1 Plantactinospora sp. ZYX-F-223
GAGAGCGCACCCACCGCCCGTCGGCGTCGGCGTCGGCGTCGGCGTCGCACTAGCCGTCGGCGTCGGCGTCGGGTTGGTGGGTCCGCCGACCTGGATCAGCTGCCACTGCTGGTTGGTCCCGCCGTGGTCGCTGTACTGCACCACGCGGCCACCGTCAGCGGTGGACGCGCCCTGGACCTCCACGGCCTTGCCGCTGCCCTGGTTGATCAAACGCACGTACCCGCCCGAGTCGACCAGCCGGAACCGCTGGTTCGTCCCGCCGTGGTCACCGTACTGCACGATCGCGGCGCCATCCGCGGTCGAGTAGTTGGACACGTCCAGCACCTTGCCCGAGTGCCGCGCCCGTACCCGGTAGTAGCCGCCACCGGAGTCGACCAACTGCCACTGCTGGTTCTGCCCGCCCGTGCGGGCGTACTGCTGGACGCAGGCGTTGTCGGCCGTGGACACCCCACACACGTCCAACGCCTTACCGCTGTTGCGGTTCACCACCTCGTACCACACGTTCGGGTCGACCGGGCCCGACCCGGTGGGAGTCGGCTGTGGGGTGGTCGTGGCCGGCGGGGTGGTGGGCACGGGGGTGCCGCTGTTCAACGCCTCAAGGGTGGACGTGTACGCGGCCTTCTTGTTGCCGTTGCACTCGAACAGCAGCGGGGTGCCGCTGGAGCGCCACGAGTCGCAGTCCCGCACGCCCCACACCGTGATGCCCTTGCAGCGGGCAACGGCGAGGCAGTCGTTGACCACGTTGCGGTAGGTGTTCGCCTGCGTAGTGCCCGAACCCTCGATGTCCAGCTCGGTGATCTGCACGTCCACCCCGAGCGCGGCGAAGCTCGACAGTGTGGTGCGGTAGTTGCTCACGTACGGCGAGTTGGCGTTGAAGTGCGACTGGAACCCGACGCAGTCGATCGGCACACCGCGCTGCTTGAAGTCCTGCACCATCCGGTAGACGGCCTGGGTCTTGGCCCAGGTCCAGTTGTCCGTGTTGTAGTCGTTGTAGCAGAGCTTCGCGTCCGGGTCAGCCGCGTCCGCGGCCCGGAACGCCGCCTCGATCCAGTCGTTGCCCGTACGCTGCAGGTTCGAGTTGCGACGCGCGCCGCTGTTGCCGTCGTCGAACGCCTCGTTCACCACGTCCCAGGCCACGACCTTGCCCCGGTAGTAGCTGGCTACCCGGGTGACGTGGTTCAGCATCGCCGAGCGCAGCGCGCTGCCCTCCATGGTCCGCATCCACTCCGGCTGCTGCGAATGCCAGGCCAAGGTGTGCCCGCGCACCTGCCAACCCCGACTCAGAGCGTGGTTGACGATCCGGTCGGCGTTACCGAAAGTGAAGTTGTTCTGCTGCGGCTCGGTCGCGTCGATCTTCATCTCGTTCTCAGCGGTGACGCTGTTGAACTCCCGATTCAAGATCGTCGTGTACGCACTGTCGCCCAACCTGCCCCCGGCGACCGCCGCACCGAAGTACCGGCCGGACTGGGCCGCGGCCGCACCCAGCGTCGTCTCGGCGGCATGGGCGAGATGGGGTAGTAACGATACGACCAGGGCCGCAACTATCGCGGCCATTCCGGAAACCACGAGCGTTCGGAATCGATGCCCGGCGGGACGGGTCCGGGAGATCATTCTTATCCTCCAGTTGTGAGATAGGGACGTTCCGGCGCTGCTCGGGTAGGGCTCGCCCAGCTCGCAAGGGGCCGGCTGCACTACCGCGTACGCCCGACCGGCGGGGACCTCGGGGCAGTTCAGGCCCCCGGAGAGCACGAGGTGGTTACGGTGGGTGGATCCCAGTCGCCCGCCCGGCCGGACGGCGGTGGTGGAAGCGTCGGACTTTCTGGGTGGCGGACTGCTTCAGCGGCGCGAAGCGTGTTCGTCAGGCGGACGGACGGACCTCCAGAGGGCAGGGAGATCGTGTTAGCGGTCACATCGATCGATGTCTTCAGGCTTGCAGACCGGACCAGGTTTCTCAAACCAAAAGTTTCGGTTATCAATCGGTAGTTTCGAAGGTCGCAGCCGGGATCACCGGGGAAACTCCCTCAACGAGCGGCGCGACCTTCGACCGACGCCAAAACACCGAGAGTCATTGGCCGACTATGGATCGTCATCGGCGCCCGATAAGACGAGAAGGCCCTGATCCTGACGGCTACGAGATCCTGACGGCTACGACTGCGCATCGCCGCCACCTGGCCCTGCCGCGCGGCTCGGCTACGACGGCGACGACCGGTGGACCGGCGTCGGCGCCACGAACGTCCTGCTGCACCAGGTCAACATCGCACTGACCCTGGGGCAACGCCGGAATGGCCACCCCTCTCGCCCGCCAGGTGCCACTGTCCAAGATCTCCGGCCGTCAGTCGATCCATCCACGGTACGGCGGGGCTTCGGGTACAGGTCGAGGCGGCCACCATGACCGGCAGCAACGTCCACCCGACGATGTTCGTACCGGTGGACTGGAGCGTCAGCATCGGGCAGATCCTCGGCATCCCGTTCGCCGCGACAGTGAACCTTTTTCAACCTGAACCGCGCGGCGCTCACACACCGCGTCGGACCTCGCCCTCCGACGGACCGCAAGGGGAGGTTGAAAAAGGTTCAGTGCGCCAGGCGATCGGCATCCGGACCGGGTTCAGCGCCGGACACTCGACCATCAAGGCCACCGGCGAGTACCCCCTCGGCGGCACCATCGGATTCGGATACGCCAACGGCCGGTTCGGCCTGCGATGGCCAGGCGAGCTGCGGAGGAACGACAGCCTGGTCGAATCGGTCGAAGGTGTCTCGGTGGGCGCGAACGCCATAATCATCGACTACGACGCGAAGTTCTACGTCGGCATCGGTGCCGCCGGGTTCACCGCCGACCGGTACGCGGGACTGTCCATCTCAATCGGCGTCAAGCGACCACCCGGCACCTACACCGACCTGGGCGAACTCGAAGGCGAATGGGACGGCCGCGACGCCGTGCGGCTGCGCGCCAAGCCCTACATCGTCGTGATCAACCCTGACGGCAGCACGACCGTCAGCGGCGATATCCAGCCACCCGATCCGGAGGTGACGTTCGAGCTACGGCGAGCCCAAAGCGACGACTCGCAGACGCTCCAATGCCCTTAACACTGACACGACACCCTGCCCATCCAACGTCTGTAGCCACTTTCTGCGCCCTTTGCCGCGTCATGGTGCGCTGCCGTCCCAAGACGTCGTATTCGGCCTGGCGCCGGGACGGCGGCGCGGCCGACAGACCCCAGGATTCCCAGGCGGCCGGTATCCAGCAGCGCCCCGGGGGTCGCTGTCGGTCTCGTTCGTCAGGCCCTCCCGCACGTTGGCGACGCCGCGCGGGCGGCATAGGTCAGTTCACGAAAGGCGCTCCGAGAGGACCGGATCGGTATCAACCAACTGGTCGGGGGCTCTCGGCTGGCGGACTAGCATTCGAGGATTGTGTCGGCGATCGTCCGTGTGATGAAGGCCTTGTATTCCTCGGGCGATTTGCCGTCGAGGCGTACGAAGCGCACGTAGCTTTCGACGCTGGTGATGACGCAGCAGGCTTCGACGAGATCGTCGAAGGGCACGTCGGTGCGCAGCCAGCCGCGCTCGGCCACCACCCGCAGGACGTTCGCGACCTGCTTCCTGATCGCGGCGAGCCGCTGCGCAAGGTGGCTGCGGAGCTCGCGGTCGCCGTGCGCGGCGCCGGTGACCGCGGTCCAGACACCGGCCGCCGGTTCGTTGATCGCGAGCATCGTCTCGCCCAGGAACGCCGCGAAGCCGTAAGGGTCACCGACCTCGAGCATGGTCTTGCCGAGGTCGGTGGCAAAGAGGTCGATGTCACCCTCGACGCCGAAGGACGCCACCTCGACCGCGGCCCACATGAGGGCTGCCTTCGGACCGTGCGTTCGCACGGTCTCGATTGAGACACCAGCCCGGTTCGCGATCTGCGCGAAGGTGGCGGCCTGGTACCCGTGTTCGCTGAACACCTCGCCGGCAGCCTCGACCACGCGCCTCCTGGTCTCGGCCGCCTGGCGCTGCCGAAGCTCCGAACGGTAGCTGCGGGTGCGGCTCTCACTCCCCGTCATATTGACTACCGCCGCGTACAGATGAATACTGCTCCATGGGCGCCAACTCTATCCCATCGCTCCGGGGTCACCGGGGGGGGTCGCCATGTCGTCAATCTTGATCGCGGCTGTGCCCATCCACGGGCACGTCACCCCGCTACTCGCGGTCGCGCGGCATTTCGCCGAGCGCGGGGACCGGGTGCGTTTCCTCACCGGATCCAGGTTCGTCCGGGCCGTCGAGGCAACCGGCGCGCAGCATCTGGCCTTGCCCGCCGAAGCCGACTTCGACGACCGGCAGGACTGGAACCACACCTTCCCCGAACGTGCCGCCCTGAAGGGTACGAAGGCGGTCGCCCACGACATCGAGCACATCTTCGTACGCCCCGGGCTGCCGCAACACGACATCGTGCTGGCCTCGCACGCCGCCGAGCCGGCCGACGTACTCCTGACGGACCCGGGGTTCGTGGGTGGCGCGTTCCTGCTCGGCCACCCGCTCGGGGTCCGGCCGCCGATCGTGGTGGGCGGCATCTGCCCGTTGACGATCTCCAGCCGCGACACGGCGCCGTTCGGCATGGGCCTGCTCCCGCTCCGCGGCCCGCTCGGCCGGCTGCGCAACGCGATGCTCGCCGCGGTCGCCGCCAAGACGGTGTTTCCGCCGGCCGAGCGGATCGCCGAGCAGACTTTCCACCGGCTGCACGGCCGCTCGATCCCCTTCGCGGTGCTCGACTGGCCGCGACACGCCGACGCGATCGTGCAGTTCACGGTGCCCGAGTTCGAATATCCGCGGTCGGACGCCCCGGCCACCCTGCACTTCGTGGGACCGATCTCGGCCTCCGGCTCGCAGGCGCCGCTTCCTCCGTGGTGGCCGGAGCTCGACGGCTCGCGACCGGTCGTCCACCTCACCCAGGGCACGCTCGCCAACCGCGACTACGGCCAGCTCATCGGGCCCGCGCTCGAAGGGCTCGCCGACCAGGACGTGCTGGTCGCCGTCGCGACCGGTGGCCGTCCGGTGGACACGCTGCCGCCACTGCCCCACAACGCCCGCGCCGCCGAGTTCCTACCGTACGACGAGCTGCTGCCCAAGACCGACGTCTACGTCACCAACGGTGGGTACGGCGGCGTGCAGTACGCCCTGCGCTACGGCGTGCCGATCGTCGCCACCGGCCGCCAGGAAGACAAACCCGAAGTCATCGCCCGGATCGCCTGGACCGGCGTCGGACGCCGCCTCAAGACCGAAACCCCCACACCGGCCGCGATCCGCCACGCCGTGCGTGCTGTGCTCGACGACCGCCGGTACCGGGAGGCCGCCAGCCGCATCGGCGAACACATGGCGGCCAGTCGCGGGGTGCAGCAACTCGCCGAGATCGTCGACGAGCTGACCGCCGACCAACGACAGGGTGGGGACCAACAGCCGAGGAGGTTTTCATGACCATCCACCCCCGCCTCACCGCCGGTGCCTGGATCGCGGCAGGCGCCGGCTGGCTGGCCGCCTCGCTGATCGGATCGGCCGCGACCGACGGGAGTACCCGCTTCTACATCGCGGAATCCATCTGGCTACCAACCCAGGCGCTGCTACTGGCCGGCATCATCGCGCTCGCCCAACAACGACCCCACGGGACCCGACGACTCGGAAAAGCAGGATTCGGCATCGCCGCCGCCGGCAGAGTCGTGTTCATCGCCGCCGAACTGGTCTCCATCACCACCGGCGAGACCGCCGACACCATCCTGCCCATCGGGGCGCTGCTGACCGCCATCGGCATGACCATGGCAGGAGCGGCCGTCGCCCGCGAGCACCGCTGGCACGGCTGGCGCCGCTTCGCCCCGCTCACCATGGGTCTCTACCCCGTCGTATTCATGTTCCCGCTGGCCGCCACCGACGCGCCGGTCGAGCCCTCCATCGCACTCTGGGCCCTGCCCACCATCGCGGTCGGCATCGCCGCCCTTCCCAGCCAACCAACAACCAGCTCAACCACGGCCAGCCACGACCAGCTCGGCGAAACCATCCGCGGCAGTCGCGGACATTAGTACCGCAACGACACTGACCGAATCGAGTTGCCGTCGCTTCCGTTGAGTACCGCGTGCCAAGCGTCGATGTTGAGCGGTGGTCTGCGGAGTTGGATCGGTTGCATGGTCGGATCGGGGTGCGGTTCCGTCGGGTGCAGCCGCGTAGGCGAGCGCGGCAGTACTTGTATGTACTGGTCTCAGGTCTGGACCGCAAGAACGGTTGGATGCTTACGGAGCAGGCCGGGGATGTCTCCCCGGACGGAATGCAGCGCCTACTGCGGTGGGCGGACTGGGACGTCGACGCCGTTCGTGACGATATGCGGGAGTACGTGGTCGAGCATCTCGGCGACCGACACGGGATACCGGCGCCGCCGACCCTGCCCAACAGCTCCCGAGCACCCACCGAGCTACCACCCACCACCACGAGGAACGATAAAGGCCCCGACCGCGCAGAAGCGCCAGGTCAGGGCCTTGATCGTTGGTGCGCCGCCAGGGACTCGAACCCCGAACCCGCGGATTAAGAGCGCAAACCCTGGCAATATCGTTCAATACCCTGCCGTGCCGGTTGATGCGGAAATCTGCTGATTCGGGCTGGCCAGACCGCGCCACCGCTGCCAGGTCGTACCACTCGGGGTCGGCATGTACCGGAACCGTCGATCACACATCGATCACACGCCCCGACGATCGACAGGTGACCAGCGGAACCGACAGATCCGGCGGAATCCGCGTACGCTCAGCGTGACGGTTCGCGCTCAATACGCCAGTGTTGGTACCCAAGAACCCAAACCGCGTCACGGAAGCCACCCGCCGGGATGAGAACATCGGTCGCGACATGGGCGGGTACGGCACCCCGCCGGAAGAACGCTCCAGCGCAACGGCCACAGTACCAAGCCTGACTGTGGATCCTCACGACGTACGGAGCGACCCGGCGCCGCATCCGGTCCTTACGGGTAACCCGGACCAGGCCTGCAACGACTGCGACCAGAGCAATCAATCCAGGCGCGGTGAGCGCCGCGGGCCCGATGATCGCTGCGGCGGGGCTGATGTCGGCACGCTCTGCCGCGCTGTCCGGCCAGGAGGCGACACCGGCTACGGCCCAGCACAGGCAGTAGGCGGCAAGTACAGTGGTCCAGGCATACCACGCCGTACGTGGCGGAGGCAGCGGCGGCAAGGCGAGATGACGGGCGGTCTCCGTGACCGATCTACCGTGCTGTGGGCTTACCCGAGTCCCGGTCCACCCGACCGCACCGTTGAACACGCGGGTCGAGTACACAACCGCGTTTCCGTCCATCAGCACCGCGTTGACGGCCCGGACAGAATCGCCAGATCCACAGCCGGGACAGACAGGCAAAGTGGACATCCGCCATGACTACCACACAAGCACCGAAGATCGCAGCCCGCAGGGTCCTGTCGGCAACCATCGCTTCACCGGATGGCTGCGCCATCTGATGGACGATCAACGAGTACTGGCGCCACCTGATCGGCCGGGCGTTACGACATCGGCATGGCCGAGGCGAGTAAGGCCACTTCCCATACAGCGTCCGAGGCCAGCAGGCTTGCGGAAAGCATCGACCGGACATCACCCGGCCGGCCAAACAGGCGCGGGTAGCAGGTCGGCCGGCTCAATCGCCGACGGATTCAGTTCTGCCCTCGCCGAATACGGTGGGCGGCGGGGGTGATTGTCGCTGGGCATGACGTGCATCTATGGTGTGAGGATGGCGCCCTCCCCCGCCGAACCCGTCGACTTGTTCCATGACTCACGCAACACCGCTCGCCCAACTCGGGCCCGCTTCCGCTACCAGGACGAGTGCATCGCTCTACGGTGCATCCCCAATCTGCTGTCCCAGGGTGTGACTGCGGTCGTCGTCGAGTGGTCGACTGATTACATCGCCGTGCTGCCCGACGGCGATCCGGAGTTGGTGTCGATCAAACACCGCGATCCGGGTCAGGGCGACTGGCCGATCAGCGAGTTGAGGAAGGTGGTCCGGGATCTGCACATGGTGTGGAGCGCGATGGGCGAGCGATGCCGCTGCGCCTTCGCCTCGAATGCCGCAGCGCTACAGAGCGCCACCAGGGAACTCGCGAGGAACCTCGACGGTTGTCTCAACGTGGACCTGGACGAGGCCGAACGCTTCCGACGGGTCCTGGCCATGCCGGATCCGCCGCTGCCTCGACGTAGCGAGATTACCGCAGTGGGCATTCGGGACATGGCCGGCGCGTTGTCTCTGTTGGACCGCGATCCGCAGTATGCCGAGCAGTGCTACGCCGCCCTTGTCGAGCGGATCGCTGCCATCGGGACTGAGGAGCCAGACTCTCCGGAACAGCGGATTCGCCGGTTGACCGGATCGCTACTCTCGGTCAGCGACCGTTCCCGACCCTGTCTCGACGAGCAGACCCTGCACATCACCGATCTGCGCGAACTGGTCGAACGTACCCACGACGAACGTGTCCGGCGCCCGCCAAGGCAGCTGCGCGCCGGACTCCGACCGATCGTCGTGCCCGTGACAACGAAGCACGAGTGGCGCGGCGGGCAGGAGGTACAGCTCGGCGACGCCTGCTACCTCATCCACGATCCGGTTGAGGTCACCGAGCCACCGGACCGGTCGTACCGGGAACAACGGGCGTCGGCCCGGCAGCTGTCACCGCCGGAGCGGGACGTCCGGATCACCCGCCTCGACATCCTCCGAGGGGACCGGCACACGGAGGTCCGCCGGGCTCAGCTCATGTTGGAGACGGATCTTCAACGGACGGTGCCCGGTCTGCCACGGGTTCTCGCCACTATTGAGGACCGAGGCCAGGTAACGGTGGTGGCTGACCGGCCCGGATCCTCGCTCCCGGGCGTCTTCGGCGCCCCGCCGTACCCCGGCGTCGCGCTGGATGCGTTACTGCGCGCGCTGTCGGCGGTGGCCCGGACGCTCGGCACCCTGCACACCTCCGGCCGCGCGCACCGCGCTCTCCACCCCGTTGCCTTCCTCATTACGCGGGATCGCATGTTGTTGCGCGATGTCGGGCTGGCCGCGGTGCCAGCTGCCACCGGGGAGGGGCACCGGGACTACCGCGCACCGGAGCAGGAGCGGCCCATCCAGCAACCGCCGGGTCCGGCCACTGACGTGTACCAGCTCGCCGCCATCGTGTACCACCTTGCGACGGGACAGGCTCCGGGGTTCAGTCCTCCTCCGCCGCCGAGCCTGCTGCGGCCGGAACTGTCGCCGTCTCTCGACGATGCCCTGTTGGCCGGCCTCGCTTCAGCCCCTGGCGACCGGCCGTCGCTGGCGGACCTGGTCACCGCCCTAACCGGCGTCTTGCGCTTCGGTGGGGCGGTCACATGCTGAAGGGACAACCAATCACCTGCCCGTTGTCCGCACCGATCGCGTTGGTTCCCGGCAGGAACTTCGCGACGCGGTACGCCGAAGCCCGCCAGCAGCACCCCTACCTGCCGGACCTAATGGCGTTCACGGTCGAACTCAACCAGTTGAACGGCACCGGCGGCGTCCCGGTCACCGTGGACGAGCCTAGGCGCGGTAGCAGGGCACCGTGGATCCGGTTCTACGCGCAGCGCTGCTGCGTCGGCGTACGTGCGTCGTCGCGGGCCGACGCGTTTGTTGTCGAGTTCATCGAGCCGCTGAACTTGCGCGGCCACCAGCGACTTGGCAGGAGCCGGGTACGGCTGGCACCGCGCGCCTGGACCTACGCTCCGCTGCTCAACGGCGTACCTGCGGGCTGCCAGGCTCCCGACGCGGCGATCCGTCGCCTCTGGCAGGAGCAGCACGACCAGGCCGGGCCGCCAACTGTGCCGCGTCGACCTGCCCGGTACGACGCTTTTTGCGACGCACTGGAGACCGTCGTCGAGGGCGCTCGGCAGATCGAGCTGGCGCAACAGCAGGCGCGGCCCAGCCTCACCTACTACGACGTGCGCAGTGCCGGCGAGTCCCGCCGCTCCAGCGCCGCTATCCACGTCTTCCTGCTATCCCGGCCCGGGCAGGTCAAGCGCGACGACATGGTGCAGGTTCGCCAGGTACCCGATCTGCGCGGCAGAGTGCTGGACCTCGACGGCGAGCAGCTGACCGTCCAGTTCGAAGACGCCGTCCACCGTCCGCGTATCCCGGCTCAGGGCGAGCTAGTGGTCAGCGGCAATGACATCGTCCAGCGCATTCAGCGCGACGCCGTAGCTGCCCTGCGCGCCGGTACGACGCGCAACCCCATGCTGCTGCCGCTGTTGGCCGACATGAGCTTCGCCCCCTACCCGGGGCCGCCGGAGAGCGTCGCCGCGATGCGGCCCATCGAGCCACTCGACGGCGACCAGACCGACGCGTTCCGACGGGCGTTATCCGTCCCCGACCTGCTGCTCGTGCTCGGACCGCCGGGCACCGGAAAGACCCGCACCATCGTGGAGATCGCGACGGCGGCGGCGGGTCGCAACGAGCGGGTCCTGGTCGCCTCGCAGACCAACACCGCTGTCGACAACGTCATCGAACGCCTGCCGGCCGCACTGACCGCGATCCGGGTCGGCAACGAGAGCCGGATCGCCGGAGCGGTGCAGCACAAGACCCTCGCCTCGACTGCGGCCGACCTGCAACAACGCATCCTGTCGCGAACGGAGGCCGCCGCCGGGCGCCTGGCTCCATGGCTCGCTGAGCCGTCCCCGGCACAGGGCTGGCTGCGCCGACTCGACGTCGCCCTCGGCGACGTCCAACAGGCCCGCGCCACGCACGCTCTAACAGCGGAGGCTCACCGCGCCGCCGTCGCCGCCGTCGAGGCCAGGTTCGGGCCGTCGGTGACACGAAGCGAACAGGCCCGGCAGGACGCCGAGCGAACGTACGCGCAGATCAGTGCGCGTGTCCAGCGGCTAACGACACAGTTACAGGCGGCACAGGGCCGGGTCGATGGCCCGTTCGGGTTTCTGCACCGCTGGCGAGCCGTCCGTCGCCAGCGCCGGCTCGACGAGACGATCCCCCGGGCGGCCGAGGCACAGGCGGCCCTGGCCCGGGCCGTACAGGAAATCACGACTCGGACCGCCGAGCTGCGACATGCGGTGGAGGCCGATGCCGCGGTACATGGCGCCGCCCGGAAGGCGTCCGAGGCTGAGGTCGCTGTCAACCATGCAGGGGGTGAAGCCCGCACAGCGGCTCGGTCGTACACCAGCCTCCTGGCCGGAGTCGTGGCCGTGCCGCCGCTCCCGGATGACCTCGATGGGCTCTTCTCCTTCGTCGACTGGTGCCGGGGTATCGAGCCGGTCTTGCGCGGGCGGGCCCGGCTCCTGCGCGACTGGCGGCAGCAGCTGGCCGGGCCCAGTGACCAACTCCACCCCGAGTTGCTCCGGTACGCCGACGTCATCGGCGCCACCTGCATCGGGGTCGGCGTGCAGAAGAACCAGCTCAGCGACCTCGAATTCGACCTCACGGTCATCGACGAGGCCGGGCAGATCCCGCTCGCGTCCACTCTGGTACCGCTGGTCCGCGCTCCTCGGGCCGTCCTGGTGGGCGACCATCACCAGCTGCCACCGTTTGTCGACGACGACGTACGGCAATGGCTGGCACACCGGGATGCGACCGCCTCCGGTACCGACCCCACCCAGCTGATCGAACTGCTGACCCACAGTGCCTTCGAACGGCTCATCCGGCATGCCCCCGCCACCAATCAGGTGCTGCTCTCGCGGCAGCGCCGGATGCCCGCCGTCCTAGCCGACTTCGTCTCGGCGCAGTTCTACGGGGGCCGGCTGAGCACCGACGCCAAACCCCGGCCGCCGTCGGCCGTCTTCCGCAGTCCGCTCGCCCTGGTGGACACCGCCGATCTGTCACCGAAGGAACGCGCCGAGCGGCAGCGCCCCGGGACCGAAACCTGGCAGGTGGCCGGCATCGACAATCTCACCGAGGCTCGGCTCGTACTCGACCTGGTCCAGTGGTATACGCGCCACGGCCGGGAGTGGGCCGTCATCGCGCCGTACCGGGCACAGGTGCAACTGTTGACCACGAGGCTCGGCGAGCTGCTCGGCGGCGAGGCGGTCGGCGACCGTGTCGGCACCGTCGACGCCTTCCAAGGCAGGGAGTATGACATCGTCGTGTACAGCTTCACCCGGAGCAATCCACAGGGACGGGTCGGCTTCCTCAGCGAGTTGCGCCGCCTCAATGTCGCGGTCACCCGGGCTCGGGAGCAACTGATCCTCGTCGGCGACATGAGCACGCTCGTACGCGCCAACGACGCGGGCTTCCGACACCTGGCAGGCGAGCTGTTCCGATACGCCCAGCGTCACGGCGACGTCGTACCCTCCCGGCAGCTCCGGAAGCGACTCCTATGACCGCGCCACGCGTGCGGGCCCCGCAGGTGCCCATCCGGCGCGTCGCGGAACGGGCGGCCGCCCTTCCCGGCATCCAGCCGCTTCGGATCTTCCCTCTGCTCCTACCCGTGTGGGGCGTGGAGATCAGCGCCACAGTGCGTGAAGCCCAGCCGTACGAGGTGTTCGACCAATACCTGTCCCGCGCCATCGCCGAGGCGGAACTACGCGATGCCCCGTCACTTGCCGGATTCCTCGGCGTAGAGACCGCCCTCGTCGAGCGCGGCCTGCGATTTCTCACCACCATCGGGCACCTGCGTCGCGACGTTGGCACGCTGACGCTGACCGAACTCGGCCACCGCTCAGTGCAGGAGGGCTTCCGGTATGTCGAAAAGGAGGATCGGCAGCGGCTCTACCTCGACGGTTTCACCAGTACGCCACTGCCCCGGACCCACTACTCAGGCAGCGTGTGGCTGGACGAACCACAGCTTTCACTGCCGGACGGTACGACGTTCCACCAGGTAACCAGCCTCGCGCCGTTCCGTGCCAGTGCAGTAGAGGAGCTACTCTGCCGATCGGACCGTGAGGAGTTCAACCTGCCCTCCGGGCTCACTGCAGCCAAGCCACTCGAGGTACGACAGGCATGGCTACCCGCCTACGTCGTGGAGTGCGTGTCGTCCCTTCTGGTTTTCGTCAAGGCCGTCGACGGCGTGGACACATACCTGTCACGCGTCGCCGGGCCGTTCCTGCGCGACGTGGTGGCCGCCGAAACCCGGGTCGACACCGAGAGGGTATGGCGGGAATGGCTAGACGGGGCCGGCTTTCCCGACGTGAGGCCGCAGCGGCTGGCAAACGGCGTCCTGCGAGCGTCCCTACCGGCGGGAGTTTTTGGGGAGACCTTCGCCTGGCACCGCCTCGGCTCGTTCGAGGTACGCCGGTGGATCTTCCTGCAACTTTGGTGCGAGGACAGGAACGCCCGCCAGCGCGCAGTGCTAGAACGAGCCCGCTCAATTGTGCGGGCTGGCGGGGCCCGCAGCGCGGACGAGTTGGCCGGCCGATTGACTGAGTTGGCAGGGCAACTGGAGGTCCCAGCACCGAGTGCCGACCACGTGCGGCGGTACACCGAACGGGAGGGCGACGACCCCTGGGCCGCAAACCTTGAACAATGAGGACCTCAGTCCTTGAACAATGAGGACCTCAGTCGGAAAGTCCGCCGCACTCTCGCCGTGGATTTGAGCGCACCTCTGCGCTCCTCATCCACACTGCGGACGGCGCCGCTCCAGCGTTCCGTCAGATCCCTATCGGCCTACTGGCGGACGGTGATCACGGCCGTGCGGGCGCTACAGTCGCCGAGCCACACAGGTCAAACGAGTTAGGCTGGTGGGCCCATGAACCGCAGCAACACCCACCACCCGACAGCCGGAGCCATTCTCAGGAGAGAGGACCCGGCACCAACCCGGCCCGGCACTGCGCCCACCTGACGCCCAAAGATCAATTTCGCATCGCCAGATAGCTACGGGACTGATCAGATATGGTGCGCCACCAGGGGCGCGAACCCCGAACCCGTGGATTAAGAGCGAGAGTCAGGTCCGGTCGGAGCGGATGCAAGAAAGGCCGCCATCGCCAGCAGGAGGAACACCGTGCCTCCGAATCCCCCCACGCCGGCAAAGATCGCAGCGGTCGCGTCACGTGTGCTCATTGCCGTCAGCATGCCCGCCGCAGCACCGACCATGAGACTGAAGACGATGATCACCGCGAGCCAGAGAGCGCGCGTAGAAGCAGTCACCCCGGTCCGTCCCTTCTACACCTCCGGCAGCCCCGGGTGCTGGTCGGGCACCGGGTGCACAGTCGCATCGATGTTGGTCGTGCGACGTGCGGCGAAGGAAGCTATGGCTGTAGAGTAGCCCCAGCCGTAACACGAGTCAAAAAATGGAGGCGGGGATCGAAGCGATGACCAACGACCTACCCCTCCAGCTGCGCGGGCTGGTGCGGCTGGTGGAAGAGGACCTAGGTGGGGCGCATCGCAGCGACGTTCCAGAGGAGCAGTTCGGTCAGGCTGCGATTGCCTGGGTGCTAAGTACCCTGTTCGTGCAGTTCGCGGAGGTCAACGGCCTGATCGAAGGGTCGCCCCAGACAGCTGCGGCCGGCCAGCACCTTCCATGGCTGCTTTCGCGGTTCGAGGCTTTCGCCGCAGCCGATCCCGGCACCGGGGTGTTCGACCGTGGTCAGAACCGGCTCTTCGATCATCCGGTCTCCGAGGAAGCGGCCGGTCATCTAGTCGCCTTCTGGGACCGCCAGGGCGGGCAGGCGCATGACCTCGTCGCTCCTGACCTGGATACACGCTTCCTCGGCGACCTGTACCAAGATCTGTCGGAAGGTGCCCGCAAGCAGTACTCCCTGCTGCAGACCCCCGGTTTCGTCACCGACTTCATCCTGGACCTCACGCTGGAGCCAGCCATCCATGAGCACGGGTCCGGGCCCGTCCGCCTGATCGATCCGGTCTGCGGCTCGGGCCATTTCGTGCTGGACGCGTTTGCACGGCTGTTATCCGCAGAGCGGCAGGCGGCGCCCACCGCAGCCGTCGAGGATCTCGTCGGTCGTGCACTGCGCGCCGTACACGGGGTGGATCTGAACCCCTTCGCAGTAGCCATCACCCGGTTCCGCCTGCTGATGGCCGCGATACACGCCTGTGGCGCTACGAGCCTTCGTGATGTCACCCACCTCGACTGGCGATTCAATATCGCAGTCGCCGATTCGCTCATCGAGAACCCATTCCCTGGTGAGTACGACGTGGTGGTGGGCAACCCGCCCTACATCACGGTCCGAGACAAGGCACTCGACAAGGCCTACCGCGCCCGGTACGACGTCTGCATGGGCAAGTACGCCCTCAGCGTCCCCTTTGCGCAGAGATTCTTCGAGCTGGCCAGGCTGGGTGGCTACGTCGGTCAGATCACGTCCAACTCCTTCATGAAACGCGGGTTCGGCCAGAAGCTTGTGGAGGACTTCTTCGCACACCGGGTCGCGCTCACTCACATCATCGACACGTCGGGCGCGTTCATTCCAGGTCACGGCACGCCCACGGTAGTCCTGGCCGGACGCAATCAGCCACCCCGTGACAGAGAACCGGTGCTCACGGTCGTCGGTTTGCGTGGCGAGCCGGCCGTGCCGTCGGATCCGGCGCAGGCACTGGTCTGGCGATCTCTTGTGCATCAGACAACACACCCCGGTCAGGAGGACATGTGGACGGCGTCACGCTACGTCGACCGTGCGCAACTCCGCGCCTTTCCTCTGCAGATCGCGACTGACGAGACCACCGACATACTGAACAAGATGGCAGCTGCGCCGAGCCGGCTGGGAGATCAGGTGGTCCGAATCGGTTACTTCGCTAACACCGGATCGGACGACCTTTTCACCGCCCCCCGTCATGCCTTTGCGACTACCGGGATTACCCACGACGACGCATTGGTCGGTGTAATCTCCGGATCCGAGGTCCGGGACTGGATTGCTGTCGCCGAACGTTACGCTTTTTTTCCATACGATGCTGAAGGCCGGATCGTCCCGATCGAGGTATACCCCAGGCACCAGCAACGGCTATGGCCATACCGGACGGTACTGCGAAACCGCCCGCACGGACTAGATGGCTCCTACGCCAAGAGCGGACGGCCCTGGTACAGCTGGCACCAACTGGCTGCTCGAATCGGCAGCCAGGAACGAATGATCACCTATGCCTGGGTCGCGTCGCACAACCACTTCGCCGCCTTGCGCGGCGAGGAGGTGCCACTGCACTCAGCGCCGATCATCGAACTTGCTCCCGGCGTGTCAGCGCAGCACCACGCTGACCTGACAGGGTTGCTGAACAGCTCCTCGGTCTGCTTCTGGCTGAAGCAGCACAGCCATAGCAAGGGGAGACCTGATGTACTTCAGACCGGCACCGGCGAACACTGGGACACCTTCTACGAGATCGCCGCCACCAGACTGCGCGACCTGCCACTGCCCGAGGAACTACACACCACCTACGCCGACGAGCTGGCCCGACTCGCTCGCGAACTTGCCGTAGCTGCGCCTGCAGCGGTTCTAGGCCGGCACGCACCGACCCGAGAGGTGCTCGCCACGGCTCGCTCCCGTTGGGAAGCCATCCGAGCCCGCCAGATGTCCCTGCAAGAGGAGCTGGACTGGGAGGTCTACATCCGGTACGGCGTCTTGCAGGACAAGGACCTAATGGCACCCGCCTCGGCGATCCCCCCGCTGAGCCTCGGCGAACGGGCCTTCGAAATCGTCATGGCACGCCAGATGACCGCTGGAAAGCTCCGTACCGCTTGGTTCCTCCGACATGGCGCGTCCCCGATCACCGAGCTGCCGACGCACTGGCCGACGGCATACCGAGAGGTGGTGCTGCGACGCATCGACACCGTGCAACGGGACAGCCGGGTGCGGGCACTGGAACGGCCGGAGTTCAAGAGGCGGTGGGCTTCCCCTGGCTGGGACGCCCTGGAATCCGCAGCCTTGCGGACGTGGCTACTCGACCGGTGCGAAGCGGCCGACCTCTGGTACGACCACGAGGACGGTGTGCGGCGCGCGCGCCCCTTGACAATCACAGGGCTTGCCGAGCTGCTAGGCACGGACCTGACGATCAGGCAGGCGGTCGAGCTGTACGCCCCTGGCCAACCGCTCGTCAACGTCGTTCAGGGTCTCCTCGCTGACGAGGTCGTCCCCTACCTAGCCGCCCTGCGGTACCGCGACTCGGGAATGGCAAAGCGTGCCGAGTGGGAGGAAACGTGGCGGCTGCAGCGGGAGGAGGACGCAATGATCGAGGAGGAGCGAACCCTCGACGTGCCCGGAGAACCCGCCCCTCAACAACCGAGATACACCAGCGGCGACTTCCTGAAGGCGAGCTACTGGCGTCACCGCGGCAAGTACGACATGCCGAGCGAACGGTTCGTGTCCTACCCACAAGCAGGCCGTACCGTCAAGGACGCCCTCCTCGGATGGGCCGGCTGGTCTGTCGAGGACCGCGCGCAGGTGCTTGCCGACCTTGTATCGGCCGGGCAGGACCACGACGACAGGGTCCCGCTCCTCGCCGGTCTGCTCGAGGTGCTGCCGTGGGTCAAGCAATGGGGCACCGAGCGGGAGTACAACACGTTCCGCGCGTTCCTGGACGACTCGCTGCGCCGGTGGGACGTCACCGAACAGGACCTAGCTGCCTGGCGTCCGCTAAAGTCAAAGCGCGGGCGGCCACGGAAGCAAAGCTGAGGCACTCGCTATGTCGCCCAGCTTCGTGCCATGCCGATCGGTGTCACCATCTACCGGTTCGTGGTGGTCGGCCTGTCCCTCTAATGCCGCGCCGTGCATGCGGTGTCAGCCGTCAGAACCGTCGATAACATATGGATCACGCATCGAACGGCTTCGGTTCTGTGCCATCGGGCACGCCCACCTTGGCCTCGTCGACACCATCGGTCACCCTTCCGACTGGGCGCCGTGGGCTCCTTCTGACCGCCAGCGGGTCCTCATCCCATTCTCGACGTATCGCAGCGCCGTCACCGTCGCTACGGTTGCACCCGACGACCCGTGCCGGAGGGATACTCGATGGCCCCCACGGGCAACCGCAACTACGGACCCCGTCGCATCGACATCCGCCCCGGACGATGGTTGGGCCTGACCCGATTTGACGGACATCCCAGCTCAGGGGGCTGTGAGCCTCCTCGGGAGGATGTTCATCATGGAAGGCATGGGTAAGAAGCCACGCCGGCCGCGTCGGGCGTTCACCCCGGAGTTCAAGGCGGAGATCGTTGAGGGGTGTCGGCGGGGTGACCGATCGATCGCGCAGGTCGCGAAGGACTTCGACCTGACCGAGACCGCGGTCCGGGACTGGGTCAAACAAGCAGATATCGACTCCGGCAGCCGTTCGGACGGGCTGACCAGCGCAGAACGGGAGGAGTTAGCGCGGCTGCGGCGAGAGAACCGCCAGCTGCGCGAGGACGTCGACATTTTGAAACGGGCCACGGCGGATTCAACCGGTCGTCGCAATACCTTGTAGGAGGGGTGGAGCGATGGGTGTTGGGCCGGGGCAGAGGCGGGTTCGGGAGTATCGGGGTCAGATTCCCTCGCCGGGTCGACCGACTGTGGCGTGGCGTGAGGACAGGGTGAAGTTCTGGGCTGCGGTCCGATCCGGTGTGATGACCGAGGACGCGGCCGCGGTGGCGGGTGTGTCGTCACCGGTGGCGTTCCGGTGGTTCCGGCACGCTGGTGGCGTGAATCCTGGGTTGCCGCCGACGGTGTCGGGTCGCTATCTGTCGTTCAGCGAACGCTAGGACATCGCTCTGCGGCGAGTGCAGGGCATGGGCGTTCGTGCGATCGCACGCCAGCTGGGCCGGGACCCGTCGACGATTTCGCGGGAGTTGCGGCGCAACGCCTCGACCAGGACGTACCGGTTGGATTACAAGGCGTCGACCACGCAGTGGCACGCGGAACGTCGAGCGCGCCGGCCGAAGACCGCGAAGCTGCTGGCCAATGAGCGGCTGCGGGAGTACGTGCAGCAACGGCTTGCGGGTGTGATCCGGACAGCGGATGGCCGAGCGGTCACCGGCCCGCAGGGCCCGCGGTGGAAGGGCCGCAACAAGCCCCACAGGGCCGATGATCGCATGGAGCCCGGAGCAGATTTCTCGCAGGCTCAGGGAGGAGTTCCCGCAGGATGAGTCTATGCGGATCAGCCATGAGGCGATATCTACCAGGCGCTCTATGTTCAGAGCCGTGGCGCCCTCACGCGCGAACTCGTCGCCTGCTTGCGGACCGGTCGGGCGCTTCGTGTCCCGCGAGCCCGCGCGAAGCAACGCGCGTGGGCGCACGTCACCGGCGACACGCTGATCAGTCAACGGCCCGCCGAGGTCGCGGACCGCACCGTCCCCGGGCA
>NZ_JBDJAV010000084.1:0-18839 GCF_039649625.1 Plantactinospora sp. ZYX-F-223
AGTGATCAACAAGCTGGGCCGGATCCAGCGCGAGCTACTCCAGGACCTGGGCCGCGAGCCCACTCCGGAGGAGCTGGCGAAGGAGATGGACATCACACCCGAGAAGGTGCTGGAGATCCAGCAGTACGCCCGGGAGCCGATCTCGCTCGACCAGACCATCGGCGACGAGGGAGACAGCCAGCTCGGGGACTTCATCGAGGACTCCGAGGCGGTCGTCGCGGTCGACGCGGTCTCCTTCTCGCTGTTGCAGGACCAGCTCCAGCAGGTGCTCCAGACGCTCTCCGAGCGGGAGGCCGGTGTGGTGCGGCTGCGGTTCGGGCTGACCGACGGGCAGCCGCGCACCCTGGACGAGATCGGCCAGGTGTACGGCGTGACCCGCGAGCGGATCCGGCAGATCGAGTCCAAGACGATGTCGAAGCTGCGCCATCCGTCCCGTTCGCAGGTGCTGCGCGATTATCTTGACTGACCCCAAAAGTCAACCAGTCGTGTCCATCTGATCACCACACGTACATCGGGCGCATGATGATCGGTGGTTCCCCACTTGTGATCGTTGACGTGGCACCCTGGTGGCACGGCACACTGTCTCTACCACGTGTGACATCGGTCCCCCGGGGGCACACTGGGAAGGCCACACCCCACAAGGGTGTTGCACGATAGGTGAGCAATGACCGACGAGAGTGTTCATCGGTGACGACCGCAGGAGGAAGGCGATGACCCCGACCCTCACGCCGCCGCCCGAGACGGTGGCTCCCCCAGCCGCCGATGAACGGTGCGACCGCTGTAACGCCGCCGGCAAGCTTCGGATCACCCTCGCGGGTGGAAGCGAGCTGGTGTTCTGTGGGCATCACGCGAACAAGTACGCCGAGGATCTCGTGAAGATCACGGTTCGGTACGCGGTTGACCCCGAGTTCAGCTGGCGAGGCGCCGAGTTGATGGCGAACTAACACCCAACCAGGACATAGCTGACCGGAGGTGCCCCGAGCGGGCGCCTCCGGTCGTCTATACCCCGACAGTGCCGATTGCCGACACCGCCGGCGATCGGGCGCACCACGGCCCGGACCGCCGGCACTGTGCCGGCGTCGGCCCGGGCCCCCGGCCGCCGTGCGGCCGCCCCCGGTGCCGGGACGCGGTCACAGCGTCTGGACGGTGGCGATCCGCTCCTCGAGCTGTTCGATGGTGGCCTGCGCGCTGGGCGGCCCGCCGCAGCGGCGGCGCAGCTCGGCATGGATCTTGCCATGCGGCAGTCCGGTCCGGTGGTGATGCGCCGCGACCAGCGCGTTGAGCTGGCGGCGCAGGCTGACCCGCCGTTCCGCCGCGCTGAGCGGGCGGCTCTCCGGCCGGGGCGCCGGCACCGGCTCGCCGGTCTTCCGGCGCCGCTGTGCGGCCAACTGCTCGGCCTGGCGCTTGTTCAGCAGCACCGCGACCTGGTCGGCGGTGAGCAGGCCGGGCAGGCCGAGATATTCCTCCTCCTCCGGCGTACCCGCCTGGGCGGCGGTGCCGAAGGAGGCGCCGTCGAAGATCACCTGGTCCAGTTCGGCGGTGGCGGAGAGCGCCTCGAACCGCTTCTCCAGCTCCCCACTGGCCTGCTCGGTGCGCTGCGCCCGCTCCAGCAGGTCGTCGTCGAGCCCGTCGCCCCGCTTCGGCGCGCCCAGCACGTGGTCCCGCTCGACCTCCATCTCGCTGGCCAGTCCGAGCAGATGCGGCACGCTGGGCAGGAAGACCGACGCGGTCTCGCCGGGCCGGCGGGCCCGGACGAACCGCCCGATCGCCTGGGCGAAGAAGAGCGGCGTGGAGGCACTGGTCGCGTAGACGCCGACGGCCAGCCGGGGAATGTCGACCCCCTCGGAGACCATCCGGACCGCGACCATCCAGCGCTGGTCCGAGGCGGCGAAGGCGGCGATCCGGGCCGAGGCGCCCTGGTCGTCGGAGAGCACCACCACCGCCCGCTCCCCGGTGATCCGTTCGATCAGCCGGGCGTACGACCGGGCCGCCTGCTGATCGGTGGCGATCACCAGACCGGCGGCGTCGGAGACCCCACCGGCCCGGAGCACCTGCAACCGGGCGTCGGCGGCCCGCAGCACCTGCGGCATCCAGTCGCCGGCCGGGTCCAGCGCGGTGCGCCACGCCTGGGCGATCAGGTCCTGGGTCATCGGCTCGCCCAGCCTCGCGGCCAACTCGTCCCCGGCACTGGTCCGCCACCGGGTCTCCCCCGAGTACGCGAGAAAGATCACCGGACGGACGACGCCGTCGGCGAGCGCGTCGGAGTAGCCGTACACGGAGTCGGCCCGGGAGCGTTGCAGGCCGTCGCCGCCCCGCTCGTAGCTGACGAAGGGGATCGGGTTCTCGTCCGACCGGAACGGCGTACCGGTCAGCATCAGCCGGCGTACGGCAGGTTCGAAGGCCGCCTTGACCCCGTCGCCCCAGGACCGGGAGTCGCCGGCATGGTGGATCTCGTCGAGGATCACCAGGGTCCGTCGGGTCATCGTCCGGCGGCGGTGCACCTGCGGGGCGATGCCGACCTGGGCATAGGTGACGACCGCACCGTGGAAGTCCGCCGAGGAGTGCAGGTCGGCATTGCGGAAGGCGGCGTCGAGCTGGATGCCCACCCGGGCCGCCGCCGCGGCCCACTGGGTCTTCAGGTGCTCGGTCGGGGCGACCACGGTGACCGCCTCGACCGTGCCGTCGGCGAGCAGCTCGGCGGCGATCCGCAGCGCGAAGGTGGTCTTACCGGCACCGGGCGTGGCGACGGCCAGGAAGTCCTCGGAACGGCGTCGCAGGTATTCCACCAACGCCTTACGCTGCCACGCCCGCAGCGCCGGGAACGACTCGAGAACCGGCAGTCGGGCTCCCACGCGAATCTCTCCCCTCCGACGGCCAGGTATCCGACGACACGAAAAACGCCTCCGCGACCGGACCGAGCGCGAAGGCCGTACCAGCATAACCAGCCGGCCCCATCCGACCCAGGCGACACCGACGCCACAGCGGGCACAGTTGGCGCCGCCGGCCCGGGTGCCTCGACAGTGCCCGGACACCGTCGGGGCACTGCCGGTCAGCGGCCCTGGTCCGCAGCGCGTCCGTCGTCGGCCTGCCGGTCCACGCCGCCGCCGTGATCGGCCTGCCGCTCCACCCGGCGTCCGTCGTCGGCCTGCCGGGCCGCCGGAACAGCGCCGTCGCCGGCCGGCGGGTCCGCCGGGACCGGAGCCGACCAGCGCCGGCGCAGGGCCACCAGCCGGACCGCGAAGACGAAGAGCGCCGCCGCCATCAACGGCCCCGGCCCGGCCAGGCCGGCCCGGTCCAGGCCGACGACCGCGACCGCGCCGGCCAGCGCCGCCACCGCGTAGATTTCCCGGCGCAGCACCACCGGAATCTCCCCGGTGAGCAGGTCCCGGCCCAGCCCGCCGCCGATGCCGGCCATCATGCCGATCATGCCGGCGCCGAGCGGTGGCAGGCCGGCGTCCAGCGCGGTGAGCGTACCGGTGACGGTGAAGAGGCCGAGCCCGGCCGCGTCGAGGACCAGCACGGTGGTACGCAGCCGCGCCAACTGGGGATGCAGCCAGAAGACCGCCGCGGCGGTGACCATCGCGGTGACCGCGTACCGCCAGTCGGCGAAGGCCAGCGGTGGCCCGTCGCCGATCACCAGGTCCCGGAAGATGCCGCCGCCGAGCGCGGCGACGAAGCCGACGAAGACCACCCCGAACAGGTCGAGCCGCTTGACCACCGCGGCTGACGCCCCGGAGGCGGCGAAGATCGCCACACCGGTGAGGTCGGCGAGGAGCAGGGCGGCTGCGGCGGTCACCGCAGGATGTTACGCGCGCAGGGCTGGCCCCGGCCCGCGTCAGTCCCGCATGGAGTCGTAGATCTCCTTGCACTTCGGGCAGACCGGCGAGCCCGGCTTGGCGGCCTTGGTGACCGGGAACGTCTCACCGCAGAGCGCGATCACGAAGGTCCCCATGACCGCACTCTCGGCGATCTTGTCTTTCCGGACGTAGTGGAACATTTCCGGCCCGGTGTCCGCGTCCTTCAGCTCCGGACGCTCGAGAACCTGAGTGCTCACGGCAGCGATTCCTCCCTAAGTGACCCCGCCAACGCTCAAGTCTGGCAGGTCACTGCCGAGCGGTCCACCGGAACACCCGCCGGCCCCGGCCCGTACGGTGGTCGGCCGTGACCGATTTTCAGATCCGGTACGGCGCCAAGGTGGCCGAGGCACTGCGCGCCGGACGTCCCGTCGTCGCCCTGGAGAGCACCATCGTCTCGCACGGTCTGCCCCGTCCGGACAACCTGCGGGTGGCCCGCGAGATCGAAGCGGCCGTACGGGCCGAGGGTGCGGTGCCGGCCACCATCGGCATGGTCGAGGGCGTTCTCGTGGTGGGTCTCGACGACGCCCAGTTGACCCGACTGGCCTCCTCGGACGGGGTCGCCAAGCTCTCCGTACGCGACCTGGCGTTGGCCGCCGCGACCGGGGCGGACGGGGCGACCACGGTGGCCGCCACCAGTGCGGTCGCCGCGGCGGCCGGAATCCGGGTCTTCGCCACGGGCGGGCTGGGCGGTGTGCACCGGGAGGCGGCGCAGACCTTCGACGAGTCGGCCGACCTGACCACGCTCTCCCGGACCCCGATCGCGGTGGTCTGCGCCGGGGTGAAGTCGATCCTCGACGTCGGCGCGACGCTGGAACGGCTGGAGACGCTGGGCGTGGCGGTGGCCGGTTACCGCAGCCGCCGGTTCCCCGGCTTCTTCATCACCGACGGCGGCTTCGACCTGGACTGGTCGCTGGACTCGCCGGAGCAGGTCGCGGCGGTACTGGCGGCCCGGGCGGCCCACGGGGTCCAGCCGGGTGCGCTGATCGTGGCCAACCCGCTCCCCACCGACGAGCAGCTCGATCCGGCCCTGCACGACCGCACCCTGGCCGACGGGCTGGCCCGGCTCGCCGCCGACGGGGTGACCGGCAAGGCGGTCACCCCGTTCCTGCTGGCCCACTTCCACTCGGCCACCGAGGGCGCCAGCCTTGCGGTGAACGTCCGGATCATCCTGCGCAACGCGGCCCTCGCGGCCCAGATCGCCGTGGCCGCCGCCACCCGGTGATGACCACCACGGAACCCGCGGCCAGGGCCAGGATCGTCGTGGTGGGCGACATCGTCACCGACGTGCTGGCGGTACTGGCCGGGCCGGTGGCGTCCGGCTCCGACACCTCGGCCGACATCCGGGTCACCGGAGGCGGCCAGGCCGCCAACACCGCCGCCTGGCTGGCCTGGCGGGGCCGCCCGGTGACCCTGGTCGGCGCGGTCGGCGCCGACGAGGCCGGCGCCTCCCGGCTCGCCGAGCTGACCACGCTGGGCGTGCGGTGCGCGGTGCGGCGGTATCCGGACGTGCCGACCGGCACCGTCATCGTGCTGGCCGGGAACGGGGAGCGGACCATGGTCACCCAGCGTGGTGCGAATCTGCGGCTGACCCAGGAGCACGTGGACGCCGCGCTGGGCGCCAGCGCGGACGCGACCCATCTGCACCTGTCCGCGTACACCCTGTTGGACGCCGGGTCGCGGGAGGCCGGGCGGCGCGCGCTGGCCGCCGCGCGCGGGCGCGGCCTCACCACCAGCGTGGATGCGGCCTCCGCCGAACCGCTGCGCCGGGTCGGCGCGGCGGCGTTCCTGAGCTGGGTACGCGATGCCGACCTGCTGCTCGCCAACGCGGACGAGGCGGCGGTGCTGGCCGGCCCGGGCTCACCGGCCGCCCAGGCGCGTGCCCTGACCGAGGTGGCCCGGCACGTCGTGGTGAAGGACGGAGCCGCCGGTGCTGTCTGGGCCGAGCGCGGCGGCGAGGTGGTCTCCGCGCCGGCCCGCCGGGTGCCGGTGCGGGACGTGACCGGAGCCGGGGACGCGTTCGCGGCCGGTCTGCTGGCGGCCTGGGTCGCCGGGGCGCCGGCGGCCGAGGCGCTGGACCGGGCGGCCGAACTGGGCGCGGCGGCGGTCGGCACCCTCGGTGCCCGGCCGGCGGCCGACGGGTCGGCCCGGGTGGTCGGCTGACCGGTCAGCCGGCCGGGGGCCCGGTCCGCGAGCGCTCAGCCCGCTCCGTCCATGGCTGGTCAGCCCGTGGCTGCTCAGTCCGTGGCCTCGCGACGGGCTGCCGCGACAAACCGGTCGAAGGTCTCCACCAGTACGGCCCGGCGGGCCTCCCGGGCCTCCGCCGACTCCACGAGTTCCCCGATGGTCTCGTCCCAGACGGCCAGGTAACGCCGCTTCCAGTCGGCGGCGACGTCCGGGGCGGGCAGGCAGACGCCGACGTAGGGCAGTTCGGCGAACCGGTAGAGCAGTTCGAGGTTGCACGGCACCGCCACGCCCCAGTACTCGTCCGGCTCGAGTTCGACCGGATCGCCGGCCATCGCCTCGGTGACCTCGTCGAGCAGTCGTTTGGTGATGATCGAGAGATGGTCCGCCGCCGTGTCGTTGTCGAAGTTGCCGACGCCCCAGCTACCCACCGCTGCTCCTCCTGACCGTTCGCGTCCCGCACCCGCGGCCGGCACGCGAAGTCGATCACCGGCCCGGGTGAGACTACCGACCGGGGCCGACGCTTCGGATCACGGCTCGGCGTCGATCACCCGGTGCGGCCGCTCCTCGGCGGGCAGCGCCCGGGGCGGGGTCTCGTCGAGGTGCGTACGACGCCACCTGGCGCCGATCCGGTGCTGCTCCTTCGGCGGGCGGTCGTTCGCGAGCAGGACCGCCAGCCACGGGATCAGCACCATGCCGACGGCGCAGAGCGGCAGCCAGAGCCAGAGCAGCGGTGCCTTGGCGCCGACCAGGATCGCACCGACGATGACGCAGAGTGCCCGGATGGACATCATCACGATGTACCGGCGCTCGCGGGTCCGTAGTTGGTCGTCCTGGCTGCGTGAGGCGTCGGTGATCAGGATCGGCTGGTACGCCTGACGCTTCACCACGGCCTCCGGAGGGATGCGGTCGGTCCTCCCCGGAACTCTCCCGTCCCGGGATGCCACCCCCATCCTCGCACCTTCGCCTGACCAGCGGCGCCGGGCCGCCGCCCCGGGCCCCGCGCTCGCCCCCGGCGTGTTACGCCCGTGGTACGCTCCCCCGCGTGGGCAGCAGGTTCAGCTTCACCGACGAGGCGCTGGGAAACCTGAAGGTCCACGACGTCACCCCCGGCGAGGTGTGGGAGGCGCTGCACAGCGCCCGACGGGTAATCCGGCACCTCGGCGACGACGTGATGGTCGTCTACGCCACGGCACGGCGCGGGCGACGACTGGCCATCCTGCTGGCCGAGGCCGATCAAGTTGACAACGACTGGGACATCCTCTCCGCGCGTGACCTGACCGACATCGAGTCAAAGCGCTACGAGGAGGCGATCCAGGGGCGACGGCGATGAGTCCGTCCCACCGGGCGGGCCCGAGATCGCGCACCAGGGGACCGGGATCGATCACGAGATCGAGCACCGAGACGAGGAGGAGGCGGTGACGATGCACCGAGACGATGCCATCAAGCGGTTCCACGCCGGAGACGACCAGCTCGCCGACCTGGTAGACGACGCACAGCCGGTCGAGCTGCCCACCCCGGACACCGACGTGCCGATGGTCAGCCGCTCCGTACGCCTGCCGCTGGACACCTACGAACGGGTCCGGTCGGCCGCCGAGGCGCGGGGCATCGGGGTGACCACCCTGATGCGGCAGTGGATCGAGGCCGGGCTGGCCGACCTGGACGACTCGGCGACGGTGTCGCTGGCCGACGTACGCCGGGCCCTGGCCGCGCTCGCCCACCCGACTGCGGCCTGAGACCGACGGGCTGAGACCGACGGCCGCGCAGGGCGGCGGCCACCGGTCAGATCCGCAGCACCGGCTGCTCGGGCGGTTGGCCCCACGAGCGGCGCAGGTCGAGGAGGGCCACCCCGAGCAGCACTCCGGCGGTGGCGCCGGCGACCGCCAGCAGCGGCAAGTGCTCCATCGCCGGTACCACCGCTCCCAGCAGGAGCAGGCCGGCCACCCGGGATCGGGAGATCCGCCCGAAGACCTGGAACTCGAAACCGGCCCGCCCGGCCAGGAACAGCGCGGGACCGCCCAGGATGGCGATCAGCCAGCCGGGCACGATCTGCCCGAACGGGTGGGTGATGGTCAGCTCGTAACCGACCCCGGTGAGCACGATGCCGGCAATCATGATCAGGTGCGTGTACCAGGCGGAGAGACCGAGCCGGGTCGAATTCCGGGCCCCGGCGAGCGCGGCCGGTAGCACGTGCCCGGCCCGGTAGAAGTAGATCCGCCAGAGCAGCACGGTGGTCAGCAACGCCAGACCCAGCGCGCCGGTCCGGGCGGGGGTAAAGATGCCGTTGCCGCCACTGAAGGCGATCCCGGTGACGAGGATCACCTCGCCGAGCGCGATCAACAGGAACTGCTGAAGCCGTTCGGCCAGGTGCTCCCCGCCGAAGGGCTGAGTGCCGTACCGGGTGCGACCGGACCGGGGAGTCGGCCAGCCCAGCGTGAACCCGAGATAGTCCATGGCGACCGCGACGCTCCACAACACTCCCCGGAGGACACTCTCGTCGACCATTCCCCCGATGAGCCACGGCACGGCAGACAATCCAGCCCAGAAGAGCACCCGTCGCGGCGACGCCGGGTCGTTCGGAACGAGCCGGCCACGCGTGGCGACCATGAGGAAGCCGATCCGGCCGAACTGGACCGCGAGATAGGCGGCGGCGAAGATGAGAGCCCGATCGCCGAACCCCTCCGGCAACGCCACCGCCACCACCATGCTGCCGACCACGGTCAGCACCACAGCGCCCTGCACGGCGAACGCCTCGGGCTCCAGGGTGCTGGTGACCCACGCTGTCGAGGCCCAGATCAGCCAGAGCGCCAGGAACAGGACCAGGGTCTGGCCGGCCTCGGAGAACAGGACGCGCTTCTCCGTGGTGAAATCCTCGACCAGCCGCGCGGAGACCCGGGTGAGTGCGAAGACGAAGACCAGATCCAGGAACAGCTCCAGGAAGGTGGCCCGCTGCGAGCTGGACTCGGCGCGCAGCACCGGGTCCACCGGCGTGTCAGCCATCCGGCTTCAGCCCGGCGGGTCCGGTCGGCGGTCCGAGACGTACGCGGGTCGGAGCCGTCGAAACCATTGGTCGCTCCCTGAGCGTCGATAATCTCCACACTCAACGAGTCAGCATCCGCCCGGGCGCTGCCGCCGCCCGAATCCGCCCCGCCCGCCGGTCGTCGCGCGCGGGCCCAGGCGGGGTCAGCCCGCCGCTGCGGCCTTGGCGGCGGCCTTCATCTGCTGCTTGTGCTGGCGCACCTTGGCCAGCGACGTCTCGTCCACCACGTCGGCGACCGAGTAGTGGGCACCGTCGACGCCGTAGTCGCCGGCCGCTTCGCGCCAGCCGGGCGGCTGAACACCGAAGCGCTTGCCGAGCAGGGCGAGGAAGATCTGCCCCTTCTGCTTGCCGAACCCGGGCAACCCGGTGATCCGCTTCAGCAGCTCGCGGCCGTCCTCGGCCTCCGACCAGAGCCGGCTCGGATCACCGTCGTACCGCTCGACCAGGGTCCGGCACACCTCCTGCACCCGGGCCGCCATCGCCTTCGGGAACCGGTGCAGGGCGGGGCGCTCGGCGAAGATCGCGGTCAGCGCGTCCGGGTCGAACGCGGCCAGCTCGGCCGCGTCCGGCGCGTGGCCGAGCCGCTTCACCAACTCGTACGGGCCGGCGAAGGCCTTCTCCATGCTGACCTGCTGGTCGAGGACCATGCCGATCAGCAGCGCCAGCGGGTCACGCCGGAGCAGTTCGTTCGCTTCGGCAGCAATGGGCAGCGAGAGCGTCATGCGGCTATCTTGCCTGCTCACTCCGGCACCGATGGAGCGCCCCCGGGACGTACACCGGGGTCACTCCGCCGTCGGCCGCGTCTCCCCGGGCGGAGGCCCGGCGGAAAGGGCGGCAAGATACGCGGCGCCGCGCGGGGATATCCGGTAGCCGACCTCAAGGCTCTCGGTGAGCCCCAGGTTCTTCAGCTTGCGTACGTCGCGTTTGAACGCGTCCCGCTCCCGGCCGACCTGGTCGGCGAGGTCCCCGGCCCGCCGCCCCGGGTTGGCGGCGACAAGCCGGAGCAGGGCGTGTGTCCACGGTCCATACCGGCTGTGCCGGTCGAGCCGGGCCAGCCGGGCGGCCAGCTCGGCGTGCTGCTCGGCCGAGAGCTGGCTGTCGGCCCGCAGCGCCACCCGAGGGTCCGGGCCGACCCAGCGGACCCCGATCCGGTACGTCGGCTGGCCGGCGGTACCGCGAAGCGCCGCGATCAGGGCGGCGGCGGACGGTGCGCCCGCGCTGCGCGCCTCGGCATCGGTGACAGCCGTCGGATCGACCTCGGTGATCGACTCGACGGCGATCACCCCGGCAGCGGTGGTCAGGGTGTCGCCGGCTCGGACGTCGGGCCGGGCCCAGCGCCGGAACACCAGGGTCACGGTGCCGGCCGCCACGCCCTCGGCGATCGCACGGGAAAGGATCATCTCGGCCACCCTCGGTACGCTCCGCGCCGCTCGCCGGATCCGCCGCTGCGGGCGGCCCTGCCGGACGGGCTCGCCGCTCGGCACGGTCCTGCTCGACGGCTGCCCACCTCTCCCACCGGCCGGCCAGACCGGGTCAGATGGAGCGGCCTGCCCGGACGACGGCGGGTCACGGTCCCAGGATCGACGGTAATCTAACCGGGGGCCCGATCCGCCTCGGACACGCCCGGTGCCCCGGGTGGAGTGGCCGTCAATTCGGATCTTCCCGGCTGCCTCGGAGGGGGCCATGACTCTGATCCTGGTGACGACGCTGGGTGCGCTCGCCGCCGTACTGGCGGTCGGCGTACTGGTGCTGGTCGGCCGAGGGGGCGACGGGCAGCGCCTGGTCCGCCGGGCGGGGTTGGTGATCACCGCGCTGGTGGCGGTCATCCTCACACCACTCACCGTCGAGGACTCCGGCGTGGCGGCGCTCGTCCTGCTCGGCGTACCGGTGATCGCCGCCGCCCTGCCACCGCTGGCCCAGCGGCTCGTCCCGCGCATCGCCGGGTACCTCGACCTCGTCGCGGCGGTCGTGATCGGCGGCTGGGGTCTACTGCTGGCCCTCGGCGGCCTCGGCGTCGCGTTCCTGCCCTCGGCGCTGCTCTTCCTGGCCGGCGGGGCTCGAAGCCTGGTCCCCGGTCACCGGCCGCCGCCCGGGCCGGTGTCGAGCCGTTGACGATGCCGACAGTCCCTGGACCAGACGAACCGCCACCGCAGTCGGTGCCGGCGCTCGACTAGACCGGCCGACAGCCCAGAGCATCAGTCGCCGACGGGCACAGCCTCGATTTCGCGCAACCATTCCTCGGCGTAGATGTCGGTGATGATGATGGTGATCGCTGGCGTGGGCCGCTGACGAAGACCGTACGGCTGCCGCCGGCGGCCAGCGTGCCGTGAGGGTAGTTGTCGGGCGGCGCCGACAGCCCGGCCGGACCGAGCGGGCCGTTGAGGGCCGTCGATGTTGCCGGGGCGGGGCGGGGCGTGCTGGAATGGCTCATATCGCCGCAGTGCGGGGGCAACCGCACTGGGAACGGCCAGCACGGGAGCACGCAGTGCCGGCAGCGCGCCGCCTCGACGCCGGATTCGCGCTGCGCCCGATCCGCGCTGCATTCGCCGGGCACGTTCCGACAACGACGGACACCACCCACCACGGGTTGGCGGGTCCGACGAGTTCTGCCAACGCACCAACCTGGCGACGAGATGAGACACGATCATGATTACCCGGAACAGTTTCACGGGGTGGTACCGCAACCGCTTCGTGTGGGTGGCGGTCATCCTGCTGGCGGTGTCGGCCGGCACGGTCGTACTGGTCAACACGGCCGGCTCGGAGGCCGGGCCGCCAGATCTGCGCGGGCAGATCATGACCCGGCTGCGCACCACACTGGAATCGGCCGACCCCGGGCAGCACCAGCACACGGGCCACAACGTCGAGCAGGCGACCGCCGAGAAGGACGGGAAGAAGCCGCCGGTCATCTGCGGGGTACACGTCTACGGCTTCGAGCCGAGCGGGGTCAGCACGCTCGCCGAGGTGAAGACGGTCTACGGGTTCCACCTCTGCGGGGTCGCCGAGCAGAAGCGGCCCTGGGACTGGGCGGTCAAGCTGGCCGGTCCGGTGATCGTGGACATGTCCACCGAGCCGCCGGGGATCCAGGTGGTCGAGGCGACCGAGGACGTCCGGTTCATCGACCGGCTCAAGGAGATGTTCCCGGACAAGTACGAGGAACTGGCGCAGAAGGAGGCACTGGAGCCCTCGGAGATGGCCGACCTGCGCCGCCGGTACGACGAGGCGGCCGGGCTCTGACCCGCCCGGGGCGGCCGGGCCGACGTCGTACCCGGTCCCGGCCGGCCGCCGGGGCGTACTCCGCTCGGTAGACTTCCGGTTCGTCGGGTGCCGGGCCGGCCCGGCGTACCCGAGTGGAGGTCGACCCGTGACGACACCGCACCGACCCCCGCTGGCCGAGCAGCTCGACCTGGCCCCGCACCCGGAGGGGGGCTGGTTCCGCGAGACCTGGCGCTCGGCGCACGCCTTCACCCCCGACGGGTACGCCGGACCGCGTGCCGCCGCGACCGCGATCTACTTCCTGCTGCAACCCGGGGAGCGGTCCCGCTGGCACGTCGTCCGCTCCGACGAGCTGTGGCTGTGGCATTCAGGCGGCCCGCTGCGGCTGCGGCTCGGCGGCGCGGCCGAGGTGCCGGCGGAGGAACCGGCCGAGGTCCGGCTCGGCCCGGACGTGCCCGCCGGCGAGCGGCCGCAGGTGGTGATCCCCGGCGGTGTCTGGCAGTCGGCCGAGCCGGCGGGCGACCACCCCGTGCTGGTGAGCTGCGTGGTGGCACCCGGCTTCGACTTCGCCGACTTCCAACTGGCCTGAGCCGGCCGCAGCAGCCCGACCCCCACGGCGCGCGCCGTCTCCGGCCGCGCAGGCCCCGGCCCCGACTGGACATGCGGGACCATTCAGCCCGGTCAGGTATCGATAGGCACCTATTGATTGAGCCGGCCATCCGTGCTGCAATGGTTCATATCGCCGCAGTACGGGGGCAACCGTGCTGTGTGCGTGGGATCCGGGCCTGATACCAGCAGCCGGTGACCGGGCACGGCGGACGCCACCACCACGCCCGCACGCCCCGCCGGAGTCCGCCCGACCGCGCCGCCCGACGACATCCTCCGGCAGCGGTCGAACAGAAGGGATCAACTCGTGAAACTCCTGCGCAGACTGACGGTTGTCGGCGTCTCCGCCGTGCTAGCCGCCGGCCTCCTGACGGTGATCTCGCCGAACCCGGCCAACGCACACGGCGCGCTGATGGTTCCGGCGAGCCGGACGTACGCGTGCTACCGGGACGGCCTGACCCCGCAGGGCAACATCGTGAACCAGAATCCCGGCTGCGTCGCCGCGGCCAACGTGAGCGGCGTCTCCCCGCTCTACAACTGGTTCAGCGTGCTCCGCTCGGACGGCGCCGGCCGGACCCAGGGCTTCATCCCGGACGGCCAGCTGTGCAGCGGCGGCAACTCCACCTTCCGGGGCTGGGACCTGGCCCGGAACGACTTCCCGAAGGCCCAGGTCAGCTCGGGCGCGAGCGTCGAGTTCCGGTACAGCAACTGGGCGGCGCACCCCGGCCGGTTCGACCTGTACGTCACCCGGAACAGTTGGAGCCCCACCCGCCCGCTGGCCTGGAGCGACCTGGAGTCGACGCCGTTCTCCTCGGTCACCAACCCGCCGCAGCGGGGCAACGTGGGCAGCAACGACGGCCACTACTACTGGACCGGTCGGCTGCCGTCCGGTAAGAGCGGACACCACATCATCTACTCGGTGTGGACCCGGTCCGACAGCACGGAGACCTTCTACGGCTGCTCGGACGTGACGTTCTGACGCTCCGACCCGCGGCCCGTCCGGCCGCGAGCACGTCGCCCGGCCCGCCCCCGCGCGGCGAACCGTGACGCTCTCGACGGGATGCCACCGGCCCGATCCGGCGGCGGCATCCCGTCGAGATCGGCCCTCTCCGGCCCGCGGCCAGCCACGACGGATGGGATCCCACCGACAGCCACCACGGATGGCGATGTCGCCACCACCTCCGCGCCGCCGTTCGTCCTCGACACCGCTGCCCGATCCGGCCCGGCCCGATCGGGCAGACCGGCGCCCGCCGGGTCGGCTCGGGCTGTGCCGCCGGGTTCGGTGCCGGTTCGGAACCACGGCCGGCGTTCCGTTGGCGCCGACGCGGCACGCTTGGCGCATGACGACCGCACCCGCCCCGGGTACCCCCTACCACCGGCTGGCCCGGACCGAACGGCACCGCTGGTGGCGCCCGCCGCTCGGCACCCTGCTGATCCTCGGCGGCACCCTGCTGGTGCTCTGCCTGCTGACCGGCGTCGGCACCGCGATCGCCACCCTCGCCGGGCGCCCGACCGGCCCGGACGGCCTGCCGACACTGGGCACCCTGGGCGACCTCGCGCTGCTGCTGGCCGCCATCGCCGCCGCGCTGCCGTTCGTGCTGCTCGCGGCGCGCTGGGTGCAGGCCCGTCCGGCCGGTACGGTCTCCTCGGTGCTCGGCCGGCTGCGCTGGCGCTGGCTCGGCCGGTGCGCGCTGCTCGCCGTACCGGCGGTGCTGCTGTTGCTCGCTGGCAGCTTCGGCCTGCTCGCGCTGACCGGCGGTCTGGACGATGGCGAGGCCGTCGACACCGGCTGGCCGGGCTGGGCAGGCTTCCTCGGCGCACTGGTCGTGCTGCTCCTGCTGGTGCCGTTGCAGGCCGCCGCCGAGGAGTACGTCTGCCGGGGCTGGCTGTTGCAGGGCGTCGGGGCGTTCCTCCGGACACCGTGGCCGGCGATCGCCCTTCAGGGCGTGCTCTTCGCGCTGGCACACGGCTGGGGTACCGGGTGGGGCTTCGCCGACCTGGCGTTCGTGGGCGGAGTCCTGGGCTGGCTGACCATCCGTACCGGCGGCCTGGAGGCCGCGGTCGCGCTGCACGTGGTGAACAACCTGATCTCGTTCGTCGGCGCGGCGGCGCTTGGTCAGCTCGCCAGCGAGGAGACGGCCGCCGACGGCCCCTGGGAGATGTTCGCGGTCAGCCTGCTGGTGCACGCCGGCTACGCCGTCGTGGTGCTCTGGCTGGCCCGCCGCCACCGGCTGCCGACCGTCTCGCCCGAGCGCCCGGCCCCCGGATCCGCATACCCGACCGCCACCCCCGGATATCCGTTCCCGGTGCCTGCCTACCCGACCGCCGTTGCCGGGCAGCCGATTGCCGGAGCCGGATATCCGGCTCCGGCCGTGCCGGAGCCGGAACAGCGGCCGAGAGCTGGGGAAACGCCGATCGGACCGGCCGGCTGACCCGGGATGCCGCAGCCGGTTACACCCGACGGGGTGGTTCCGGGTCGCCAACTGCGGGGGTTGCGGGTCGGCCCGGCCGGGCCGGCGGGCAGGATGGACGCCGTGGACGGGAACGAGATGCTGCTGTCCCCGGCTGGGGTGGACCAGCTCCGGACGGCACTGACCAGCGCGGGCTACACCTCGAGCGGCATCGCCGACCGGCTCGGCCCGGCGGCGACCAGCGGACTGGCTCGCAACGACTATCGGGCGGCGCTGCGGGTCACCGAGGACCGGGACCCGCTCGCCACCCTGATCCGGCTCTTCGTCTGCGCCCAGACCGAGCCGGAGGCGGCGGTACGAGCCGCCTTCGCCCCGCTGCCGCTCGCCGAGGCGCTCGCCGGAGGACTGCTCGAACGGGTCGGCGACGGGCTGCGCCAGGGCGTCGACCTGGAGCCGTACGGGGACTCCTGGTGGGTGCTCTCCGACGTGCCGGCCAGCGCCCGGCCCGGCCAGCCGCTCGCCTCCGACCACGTGCTCGGGATCGGCGGCGCGACCACCACGCTGGTCGGGGCGACCATCCGGCGCCCGGTCGGCAGCGCCCTGGACCTCGGCACGGGCAGCGGCGTGCAGGCGCTGCACCTGGCCGAGCACGCCCGCTCGGTGACCGCCACCGACGTCTCCGACCGGTCGCTGCGGTTCGCCGCGACCACCGCCGCGCTGAACGGACACCACTGGGAACTGCGCAAGGGCGACCTGGTCGGCCCGGTGGCCGGCCGCCGCTTCGACCTGGTGGTGAGCAACCCGCCGTTCGTGGTCGGCCCGGGCACCACCACGCACAGCTACCGCGACTCGGGCCGGGTCGGCGACGGAATCGCCGCCGAACTCGCCGCCGCCGCGCCGGGGCTACTCACCGAGGACGGCACCATGCAGTACCTGGCCAACTGGTTGCACGTGGCCGGGGAGGACTGGGGCGAGCGGGTGGCCGGCTGGTTCACCGGTACCGGCCTGGACGCCTGGGTGATCCAGCGCGAGGTCGCCGACCCGATGGCGTACGTCGACCTGTGGCTGGCCGACGCCGGCGAGGCGGCCGACCCGCACCGGGTGGCCGCCTGGCTGGACTGGTTCGACGCGCAGAAGGTGGAGGCGATCGGCTTCGGCGTGGTGAACCTGCGCCGGGGCGGCCACACCGATCCGGTAGTGCGGGTCGAGGACCTGCGGCAGGCCGTACAGCCGCCGATGGGGGAGCAGATCGCGGCCTGGTTCGACCGGCAGGACTGGCTGCGCGGCCGGGACGACGAGGCGCTGCTCGCCACCCGGTTCCGGGCGGTCGACGGGCTGAAGCTGCGCCAGGAGGCGTCGATGGGCGACGACGGCTGGGCGGTGGACCGGCAGGTCCTGGTCCAGTCGCACGGACTGCGCTGGACCGAGGAGGTGGACCCGCTGGTGCTGGCCCTGGTCGGCGGGGCCAACGGCCAGGTGCCGCTGCGCGAGCAGCTCGCGGTGCTGGCGCTGGCGCACGACGTACCCCCGGAGGACCTTGCCGAGGCAGCCGGGCCGATCATCGCGCACCTGGTGGAACGCGGCGTCCTGGCACCCGTGGCAAACTGACCGCCGTGCGGGCGGTGGTGCAAACGGTCAGCCGGGCCAGTGTGACGGTGGACGGCGAGGTGGTCGGGGCGGTCTCGGACGGGCTGCTGGTGCTGCTCGGGGTGACCCACTCCGACACCCGGGCCACCGCGCAGACGTTGGCCCGGAAGGTGCACGAGCTGCGCATCCTGGACGACGAGCGGTCCGCCGCCGACGCCGGGGCGCCGCTGCTGGTGGTCAGCCAGTTCACCCTCTACGGTGACGCCCGCAAGGGCCGCCGGCCCAGTTGGGGCGCGGCGGCCCCGGCCGAGCTGGCCGAACCGCTGGTGACCGCGTTCGTCGAGGCGCTGCGGCTGCGCGGCGCCACGGTGTCCACCGGGCGGTTCCGGGCGCACATGCTGGTGGAGAGCGTGAACGTCGGCCCGCGCACGGTGCTGCTGGAGTTGTAGGAGGAGCCCGGACCTCGCCGGTCCGCCGGGCGGACCGCCGTGGGACGGTTCAGAAGAACAGGCCGCGCTTCTGCATGGACTGGCGCAGCCAGCCGTCGAGCTGCCGGACCCAGTCGGTCCGGTCCACCGACGCGTGGTCGACGGTGAACCGGCCGAACGCGTCGCGGCCCTCGGTGAAGAGCCCACCCCGCTTGTCGATCTCCAGCACGATCTGCAACTGCTGCGGCGTGGCCACGAAGGTCAGCTCAAGCTGGTTGATCGCGCGGGCGTACTGCGGCCCGGGGTAGAACTCGATCTCCTGGTAGAACGGGAGGCTCTGCTGCACCCCGTAGATACGGCCGCGCTCCACGTCGGCCCGGCTGAACCGGAAGCCGAGCTGCACCAGGGCGTCGATGACGCGCTCCTGCGCCGGCAGCGGATACACCGCCACCGGGTCGAGGTCGCCCTTGTCCACCGCCCGGGCCACCTCCAGCTCGGTACGCAGCCCCATGGTCATCCCGTGCAGGTGCTGACCGCCGATCTCGGTCAGCGGCGTCTCCCACGGCACCTCGAAGCGGAACGGGAGGTCGTGGCGCTGCCCGCTCTCCAGCCGGAACGGGCCGGTCACCCGCTGCCGCTGGAACTCCTGGGTGGTGTTGTACTCACTGTCACCGCTCTCCACCTCGACCCGGGTCACCAGGCCGAGCGAGACGTACTCGACGTCCACCGGGTGGTCGCCGCCGGCGACGTGGACCTGGCCCTCCAGATAACCGCCTGGCCGGCAGTTCGGGTTGGTCAGCACCGTCTCGACCGACGGACCGCCCACGCCCATCGCCTGCATCAACCGCTTGAAGACCACCACGTCCTCCATCCGTCGTTGATCTCGATCCCGTCTCGCACGGTAACCGTCACCGGCAAGTACCGCTGGGCTTGTCGCGGGCCGACTTCCGACGGACCGGCGGTGATCAATCGGATCAAGGTCGAGAAACCGGGACGAATCAGCCCTCTGTCATCTCCCGGTTTCATGCCAACCCGATGCTCGCCTCACCTCGGCTTCACGCCCTACCGGCCAAGCTATGTGTCACCAGCGCGGTTGTCCGCTGGGACGCGCCACATTGTCGAAGCGGGGAGGCGACAGATGATGGTCCTGCAGCACAGCGAGAGCCACACTCACCCGGCCAGCGCGGCCGGCGTCGACAACGAGCCGGCCGGGGATGGCGGGCAGGTCCTGGTCGACCTCGACGCCACCGACGAGCGCGGTGCCTCGGCCGACCTGGTCCGGGCCTACCTCAACGGCATCGGCCGGACCAAGCTGCTCACCGCCGTCCAGGAGGTGGAACTGGCCCGGCGGATCGAGGCGGGGCTCTACGCCGAGGAGAAGCTGAGCACCGACACCCGGGGCGCGCTGCCGGTGGAGTTGCGGGCGGACCTGGAACTCGTCGCCGCGCAGGGGCGGGCCGCGAAGAACCACCTGCTGGAGGCGAACCTGCGGCTGGTGGTCAGCATCGCGAAGCGG
>NZ_JBDJAV010000085.1:0-18798 GCF_039649625.1 Plantactinospora sp. ZYX-F-223
CTCGCCGACTGGCTCGAGGCCGAGTACAGTCCCGGCCAGCCCATCGACCCGATCGTGCCCCGAACCGACCGCTCAGTCTGACACGGCGACGTCTCGGAGGATCGGCTGCCGGCCTGGATGTCCTGCTGTCCGTGGCGCTGTACGTGACGCCGGCCGCGCACGATCCACGGAAGATCCGCGGAAGATCCGGATGCCGGCTCGGCGTGGTGCGCGGCCGGGACCTCATCCGGGATGGGTCGTCGGGAAAGGGTTCATGATCCGTCGAGGGTCTGCCGGCGCATCGGGGAACGCAGGATCGGCACCCACACCAGCGCGAGTGCGGCGCAGGCGACCCAGGTGGCGGCACGAGGACCGGAGAGATCGCCGACGAATGCCGCGGCCGCCGCGCCGAGGGTGAGCGCGCCGCTGAACATTACGCGCAGGGTGCCGTTGACGCGTCCCAGTAGCCGCGGCGGCGTGACGTGCTGGCGGAACGACATCAGAACCACGCTGTCGAAGCCGACCTTGAAGATCACGATCGCCCAGGCGAGCGCGGCGGCCGGCCCGGGAACGGCCTGACCGACGAGCGGTAGCACGAACGAGACCGGGGCGATTACCAGCCCGATCACGAGTACCGAGCGGCCGGCACCGAGCATCCTTGACAATCGCTCGCCGTAGAGCGCTCCGAGCAGGCCTCCGGTGCCGCCGGCACCGAGGAAGAGACCTAGCTGGCTCTCCGTCCAGTGCAGTTCCTGGACCAGGATGAGCGGCAGCATCGCGACGGTACCCGCGGTCGCGAAGTTCACGAGCGCTCCGGCGACGGCGATCGCGCGCAGGGTGCGGTTGTGCCGGACGAACGACAGGCCCTCCCGTACCTCGGCCGCGAGTGAGCGTCGTACGACCTCGACCTGGCGTGGCTCCGGCCGCTGGATGCGTCGGATCCACAGCGCCGACCAGAGGTAGCCGAGTGCCGTCGCGATCAGCACCGCCGAGGCTGTGGACAGGCCGACCAGCCAGCCGGCCAGCGCCGGAGCGCCGACCAACGCCATCTGCTCCACGATGCCGAGCCGCCCGTTCGCGGCGATCAGGCGTCGGCCGTCGCCGCCGCCGACAAGATCCGGCAGGTGGCTCTGCATCGCGACGTCGAAGAAGACGGTCGCGACGCCGTTGAGGAACACCACCACCCAGAGTTGGGTCATGGTCAGGGCGGAGAAGGCGGCGGCGACCGGTACCGAACCGATCAGCGCGAACCGGGCCAGATCCATGGCGATCATGACCGGGCGACGGGCGACGCGGTCGAGCCACGCACCCGCCGGCAACCCGAGCAGCAGAAAGGGGGCGGTGCCGGCAGCGGCCAGTGCACCCGCCGCGCCCGGACCAGCGCCGAGCGACGTGATCGCGACGAGCGGGATGGCCACCTTGGCGATGTTGAAGCCCCATTTCGCCGCCACGGCGGCGACGAGGTAGCGGGTGAAGTCGCGGGGCAGGGCCCGGGCGTCGGAGTGCCCTCGGGGGGCGTGCTGGATCGACATGCCCGAACCCTCGGTGGTGGCCGCCGCCGCGCACCAACGATTCGGACTACGATGAATCCTCGTGGAAGCCATCTGATGCTGCAAATGTCGTTGTCCCTGGCTGACCTCGCGAGTGTCAGGTTCGCGATCTCCCCCGCCTGGGAGGTCGTTGCGAGCCTGCGCGTACTGCGCGATCCCGGCGCGCACGCCGTGCACCTGCCCTGGGTGAGCCGGCACCGCGCCGCGGTGCTGGCCGCACCCGACCTGCGGCTGCTGCGGGACCTGGTGATCGCGCCGGAACGGAGGCTGCCGGGTTTCCTCGCGCCAGCGCCGCACTCGCCCGTCGCCGAGCCCGAGGCGGAGTTCGCGGCCGTGCGCAAGACGCCGGCGGCGGTCGTACGCGAGGAACTCACGGCGGTGTACGGCGACCGGCTGCCCGCCTCGCTGTCAGACCTGCGTCGCGCGCCGCGTCGTACTCTTCGCGTGGTCGTGGAGCAGATGCGGACCTACTGGGACCTCGCGCTGGCGCCGTACTGGGGGCGGATGCGCGGCATCCTGGAGGGCGACGTGATGTTTCGGGCACGGCGACTGGCCGACGCGGGCCCGCACCGGATGTTCTCCGAACTCGATCCCATGATCTCGTGGTCGGATGACGTCCTATCGGTGAACCGGCCCAACCTGGACCTGCGCTACGAACTCGGAGGGCGTGGCCTGGTGCTCGTGCCGTCGCTGTTCGCCTGGCCGAACGTTTTCGTCAAGGCGTCCGAGCCTTGGGCTCCGGTGCTGCGGTATCCCACTCGGGGTGTGGGCTCGATGTGGCTCAACGACCCACCCGCGCCTAATCTCGCCCCGGTGCTCGGCCAGGCTCGGGCGACCCTGCTGGCTGAGCTGACGACCCCGTCGACGACGACGTCGCTGGCCCGCCGTACCGGGCTGGCCCCGAGCGGAGTCTCGGCCCACCTCTCACGGCTCGTGGCAGCGGGCCTGGTCACCCGGCAGCGGGCCGGTCGGCTGGTCTTCTACGTGCGCACCGCGCGGGGCGACGCACTCATCGGCGGCTGATCCGGAGGTAGGAGCCCGGGTGTAGGGCAGAATGCGTCGATGGGTGATCACCGGCATTGCCGCGTTTCTGTCCTCGACGGCGAGCTCGAGCTTGCCGGTCCGCCGGCTGCGCTGCGCGCTCTTGGCCGGTTGCTACGCCAGCATGCCGCGCACCTTGAGGTAGCGATCACCGACGGCGTCGTCATCCAGGAGGAAACCGAAGGCCCTCTGACCGTCGGTCTGCGTGATGGTGCAACTCTGCACTTCTCCGGCCGCCGCGGGTATCTCGACATCATCTGGGAAGCGCTCGATGGTGTGGCGGATCAAGCCGAGACCGCGGACGCGCACGGGGTCAACCGGCATCAGCACATCGAGTACCTCCCCGGCGACGAGTACCGGTCGCCAGCATGTGTTCCGTTGATCATCGTGGCCGACTGGCCGGAGCCGGCGTAGCAGCAACGCCCTCGACGCGGCAGGTCAGTGCACTCGATCTTGGCGCCTCGTGCACAGCAGCCCTACGTCATGTCGACGGTGTACGCCTCCTCGCGCACGTCGGGATCGGGATGGTGGCGTAGGTCGAGCAGGAGGTCCCGCCAGGCTCCGGACCATCCGAACGTGGCGCCGGGCCGGGTGAGCTCGATGGCGAAAAGTCCACCGGCGAGGTCGCCTCGGCCGGCCAGCCGGAGGATGGCCGGCCGGAGGACGGTGGCGTCCATGGAGTTCGGCAGTTCCCGCAGGCGGGCAGCTACCCGTGCGGCTGTGCGGACGGCCAGCGCGGGCCGACCGGCGCACAGGTCGGCGATCTGGTCGAGGTTGTCGAGGCGTCCGAGACCGACCAGCATCGCTGTCGCCGTCCCGGTGAAGGCGGGTTGTGTGGCGAGCTGCCGGGCCGCTGTGACCATCGCCGACCGGTTGGTATCCAGGGGCGTGCTCCGCGCCCAGGTCACCGCTGCTTGCGCCAGGGTTTCGATGCGCCGGCGGGCCGGCCGGTCGGCCCCGGGCCCGGCCGGCTGGGAGTCCGCGGCGTCGCGTTGCGTAAGGCGGTCGAAGGCGACGTCGAGGCCGGCACCATGCAACGCGCGCAGCAGTTGGGCGATGTCGATCCTGGTGCGGTGCTCATCGAGGTCGGTGAGTCTTTCCACGACCAGTTCGGTGATGTCGCCGGCCCAGTGGGACCAGTACGGCAGCTGTTGGAACGCGGCCCTTCGGACTTCGCGGTCAATGGCGCGGCATGCCTCGGTGATGAGTGCCGCGTAGCGTGCCCGGTGCCGGTCGGCGACATCGCTCGCGGAGGCCGCAAGCACGGCGCGGCATTCCTCCCTGCTGCCACGCAGCGCCGTGTCGAGGATCGTCCAGCTCGCCTCGGTGTCGAGCCGCTGACGAGCGGCGGAGACGATCGCCGCGCGGACGTCACGGTGCGTCTGCGGGTTCGTATACGTGTCGAGCAGCGTTCCCATCACCTGCGGCGGGCCGTACCGGGCCAGTAGGCGCGCGGCCTCCTTCCGGCTGGTCACCTTGGTGCCGGGGTCAAGCAGCACCGGACGCAGCGCGGCGGGCAGCCGCGACGGCGCCACGAACCGCACCGCGCGCCCGGCCGCGTAGAGCGCCACCCGGGCCCGGTCGTCCCCGGCATGTTGGAGCAGCAGGGGCAGCGCCTCGGCAGGCCGGTCGGTCCACACCAGCGCGCCGAGCGCTGCCTCGGCGAGCACCACCGTGGGCGAGTCGATGTAACGCAGCACCGGCTCCCGCCCCAGTGCGGGGATCGGGGCGGCGGCCCTGATAGCCGCGGCCCGTTGCCGTACGCCGGCCGCCGTGTCGGCCACGACGCGCTCCTGCAACCCTATGTACGCAGCGTGCTGGCGGGGCAGCCACCGCTCGGGGTGGACCGGCCAGCCCGGCACCCAGCGGAGGTGATCGGAGACGAACCGACCCCGCGGCGGATGGTCGAGCACCCGGTCCAGCAGGTCGGTGCGGGTTGTACAGATCGTCCGCCACACGACCGGGATCGTCACCGTGGTCGGGTCGGCGGTAAGGAGCTGCTCAACGCGGTCGCTGCGCCCTCGCGGGTTGTCCAGCCACAGCTCGACGGCTCGGGCGGCCACCGACTCCGGGCTGTGCCGGCCGGTCGCCCGGTGCAGCAGCTCCTGCAGCTCGGGCACCCGCCAGGCGCGCTTGCCGAGCGCTCCGGTGAGCGCGAACAGCGGCCCGTAGCGGCCACGCTCCATAGCGGCCGTGACCCAGCCGGACAACCGATCGGCGACCATGGTCTCCTGCCCACAGCGCAGCACCACGTCGAACCGGCGCAGCACCGGTACCTGCGCGGTGGAGCCGACCAGGTCGATGGTCAGCAGCGCCCACTCGCGCAGCTCGGGCACCTCGACGTGATGTTGCAGAGTGTCCGCGGCGAGGGCGCTCAGCGCGGACGTCGTCACGGCCGACCCGTCCCGCGCCTCGACAGCGTCGGTGGTCAGCCGGGTCAGCCCGGCCGCCGCGGCGGGGATGAGCAGGCGGGCGACCGAGGAGAGCGCGCTCAGCGCGGCAGAGCGGACCGGGTCCTGCTCGTTGTGGAGCCGGCCGAGCCGGTCCACCAGCTCGGCGACGACCTGCGGGTCGCGTGAGCGCCGGGCGGCGTGCACCAGCATTCCGTACGCCTGCGCCCGCTCGCCAGCGTCGCCGGAGCGCAACGCGTCCGCCAGCGCGGCCGACGCATCCGGCCAGGCCAGGAACGAGCTCCAGTAGCGCACCATGTCTTCCCGCTCGCGGATCTCCGGCAGCCCCAGCAAGCGGGTCGCCTCCCGGATCCGGACCGCCGCGGGCAGCGCCTCCATGACCTCCGTCGCCGGTACCCGCGTGGCGGTGTTCACCTCGGCCAGCGCGCCGTCGTACAGTTCGCCGCGCCGCGCCGGCGGAAGCTCGTCGAGCAGCGCCGCGAACGTTGTGGCGTTGTCCCGGACCAGGCAGGCCAGTGGGACGAGCCGGTCGGTGGGTAGCACGGCCAAACGGCGCAGCACCGCGGGCGGCAGTCCGGCACGCCCGACCCAGGCGGCCCGGTCCGGCGCGGTGAGCAGGGCCACGACGCGGCCAGGGTCATGCGCGGCGAGCAGACCGTACGCAGTCAGGCCGCCGGGCAAGCGAGTCGGCGGCGCGTACCGCTCCAAGAGGCCGAGGACCGTGGCCGGGTCGCCGTCGAGCAGCGCATGGCCCACCTCGTTCCAGATCCGGTCGCGGACTTCGGGCGTGGCCGCGGCCAGTCGTGCCTCCACCCGCTCCAGAACCAGGCCGGGGTGCCGGCGCATGAGCGCCCCAATGTCGGCCGCGTGCTCCAGCTCAGGCAGCAGCGACCGCACCACCGGCGCGCTGCACGCGGGCAGCACGGCCGCCGCCTCGTCATCGCCGTACTCAGCGCGGACCCCGGCGACCAGGGCGTCCGCGGTCGCCGACGCCTTCAGCCGGCGCAGCAGGCGATAGATACGCCGCCGCTCAACCGCCGACAGGTCCACTTCCGCCCCATGGAGCAGGCCAGCACGCGCGGCCGCGCCGAGCGCCACGGCCTTGATCGACGGCTGCGGATCCTGTAACGCGGCCTCGACACCATGAGCGTCGCGCACCACCATCGAAGCGACCAGGGCCAGATGACGCTCATACGCGCCCAGACCCCGCAGGTCGGCACACACCTCGACGCGATCGGCGGACTCGCGCGCCCACCCGGCCACGTGGCGTAGCCGCTGCCGATAGGGCAACGAATCCAACGACGTCAGCAGTTCCCGGGTGGATGCGAGCACGGCGCACATTCTGCCTGCCCAGCCTCGACCACGAGAGCCAATATCACCCGACGATGGGCTAGCCGGCCGATCTTCAAGGCAACGGACACCGCCCGGCATCCGGGTCATCGGCTACTTGTTTCATTGACCTGTGACCGTGGCCCGGCCAGGCTTCGGTCTAGGCGTCCGGGCTTGTCGCCTTCTCTTCGGCTGCCCACGCTGGTCGTGTGGCTCTCAATTGGCCTGCGGGCCCCGGCGTCGCCGCAGGGCGGGGAGTGGCTCGAGAGGGGTTGCACGCCTCGAAGTAGCGTTGCCCTCCCGGCTCGACAACCAGTGGTGCCAGATCAGGCGGAAGCCGGGGGTCGCGCCGCCGTCGCCAGTGGTGGTGTTCTCGTGCGGCCAGAAGAGGTCCCCGCCGAACCAGCCGCCGGGGGCGTTGACCGCCTCGCCGACCGCGCAGCAGAAGGCGTCGTAGTCGGTGACATAGCGTCCGTCCAGGTGGTGGACCGTGCCTGCGGGCTTGTCCGGAGCGTGGTTCCGGTGGACTGCGGCGGCGCGTACCCATAGGTACCGATTCGCTGCGATCAAGCTTGGCCCACAGGTTGGGCTCGGTCGGTCCGCCGGTGCGCCACATGTCCCAGAGCGGGCGGTCGTCGGCTGCGATCGGTTCCGGGATCCGCGCGTCCAGGGTGATGTCGACGAGGCCGTCACGGAGGGCGGATGAGCCCGGGGCGGCAGCCCAGCAGGGTCAGCGGCGGACCCGATGGCCAGGTGTCCGGCCGTTCCTGGAACAGGCCGGCGATGTCACGGCACTCGCCAGCCGGCGTCTCCTCGACGGACCAGCCCGCCGTCGCGTACGCGATCAGCCGGTATCCGAAGCCGGCGGGCGGGACGGTACCGCCACGATTGTTGCCGTCCTCGCGGCGATGGCCTTCGAGGTCGATGTCGAGCAGGCCGGACCCTTCCGCGGCGGGCCGGCCACCGACCCGGACGTCGAGCAGTTCCCTCCACGGTGTCGTTAGCACCCTCGGCACTGATCCCGCGGCTCTCGCTCACCGGCCGGCCGGGGACGTGTGCGCCCTCGACGATGAGGTTGCCGTACCAGGCCGGCCCCGTTCCGTCGATCGCAGCGAGCAGCGGTCCGGACGGCGCGCAGCTCAACAGGGTGTACCGCTCGCACAACGCAGCTCGGGCAGGAACACCTGCTCTAGTGCGCGGGCCGCTGCGCCTACCCGGATGTACGGATGAGGGCTCGACGGTCCGGACGCGCGGGCCCGCACCGGTTCAGTCACAGTGACCCAGGTCACTCAGGATAAACTTTCACCCGCCGTTCGGGTCAAGATCACCTGGATACCTCTCGCGTTCAATCCAGGGAGAATGATGCGTTCAGTTCGCAAGTTATCGGCGCTGGCACTGCTGGTGCTAGGGGTCTCGGTGGTGGCTCCGGGCGGTGTGCCGGCGTCGGCGCAGCCCCGGGCCGGGAAGCCGGCGACCACACCCGTGGTCGCGTCCAAGCCCCGGACGGTCACTCTGCTCACCGGCGACGTCGTCCGCCTCGGCGCTGTGGACGGCCAGACCGCTGTCGACGTCGTGCCGGGCAAGGGACGGGAACGGATCCCGTTCATCACCCACAGCGCCGGCGAGGACGTGCGGGTCATCCCCGCCGACGCCGTGGGCCTGCTCAACCAGGGCAAGCTCGACTCCCGGCTTTTCGACATCTCGATGCTGGTCCGCTTCGGCTACGACGACACCCGGGCCGCCCTGCCGCTCATCGTCCAGCACAGCAGCGTCGCCCCCGCCGGCCTCGTCGGTGCCCGGACCACCCGGGCGCTCTCCGGGGCGAGCGCTGTCGCGGAGAGCCGCGCGGACGCGGTGTCCTTCTGGAACAGCATCACGTCCGCCGCGAGTGGCACCGAACGGCAACTGCGGCCCGGGTTCGACAAGATCTGGCTCGACGGGCTGCGCCAACCCACCCTCGACGTCAGCGTCCCGCTGACCGGCGCGCCGCAGGCATGGAAGGCAGGCTGGACGGGAACGGGGGTGAAGGTCGGTGTGATCGACACCGGCGTCGACCAGACCCACCCCGACCTGGTCGGACAGGTCGCCGCCGCGGAGAACTTCACCGCCGACCCAGACGCCCTCGACCGCGTCGGCCACGGCACCCACGTCGCCTCCACCATCGCCGGCAGCGCCGCCGCGTCCCAGGGCCGTCACAAGGGCGTGGCACCCGGTGCGACTCTCTACAGCGCCAAGGTCTGCACCGCAGAGGGCTGCCCGGAGTCGGCGATCCTGGCGGGCATGACCTGGGCGGCGCAGCAGGGCGTCAAGGTCGCCAACATGAGCCTCGGCGGCCCGGACAGCCCGGAGACCGATCCGATCGAGGCGGCCCTGGCCGACCTTACCCACCGTTACGGCGTGCTCTTCGTCGTCGCCGCGGGCAACGACGGCCTGGCCGGCGAGTCCACGGTGAACTCGCCGGGCGGCGTGGCCGAGGCGCTGACCGTGGGTGCCGTGACCAAGACGGGCGAGCTGGCCGAGTTTTCCAGCCGTGGTCCGCGCGCGGGTGACGCCGGTATCAAGCCGGACCTCACCGCACCCGGTGTTGGCATCGTCGCCGCGCGCAGCTCGACCTCCGACCTGTGGCCGGACGACGAGAACCCGCAGTACGCCAGCCTATCCGGCACCTCGATGGCGACTCCGCACATGGCTGGCGCGGCGGCGATCCTGAGCCAGCAGCACCCGGACTGGACGCCTGAGCGGATCAAGTCCACGCTGATGGCGGCCGCGCAGCCGAACGCTGCCATCGGCGTCTACGAGCAGGGCGCGGGCTTCGTCAACGTCGCCCGGGCGATCCAGCAGACCGTCACGGCTAGCCCGGCCAGCGTCGCCTTCGAACGGACCACCGCTGCGCAGACGCGCACGGTCACGTACGCGAACAGCGGCTCTTCCGCCCTCACCCTGGCCGTCTCCCTCGACGCCAAGGACGCCGACGGCGCCCCGGCACCGGCCGGCCTGTTCAGCCTCAGCGCCTCCTCGGTCACGGTCCCGGCCGGCGGCACGGCCACCGTGACCATCACCGTGCAGGCCAGCGTCGACCTGCCCGACCGCTACTTCGGCGGTGAGGTGACCGCCACCGGCGGTGGCACGCAGGTGCAGACTCCGGTCGCGCTCGACGTCGCCCGCCACCAGCTGACCCTCAAGCTCGTCGGGCCGGACGGCGGAGCGCCCACGGCCGAGCAGGGTTGGGTGACCATCCTGACCGACCTGGACCGGCAGGCCATTCTGGTGCTCGGCGACCCCGCGACCACCCAGTACCGCATCCGCGCGGGCCGCTACCTGGTCCAGACCTACCTACAGAGCGGCGACCCGTCCTTCCCGCAGATCACGTCGCTGGTGCGCCCGAGCCTCGACCTGACCAGGGACCAGGCGCTCACCATGGACACCCGCCTGGCGAAGCCGATCGCGGTGTCGGTGCCGAACCCGAAGGCCACCGCGGTCTTCCAGGAGTCCGGCTGGACGATCCGGACCGAGCAGCCGCAGATCTGGGGCAGCAACGACCCGTACGGCGTGCTGATGAACGTTCCCTTCGACCGCGTGCGGACCGCACAGATCGGGGCCGGCAAGACACCCGGCTTCGTCTCCTACGTCAACGGGACGTGGGGCCAGGTAGCCCAGGACGGCAGCCTGCACAACAGCCCGTACGTCTACCGGGTCTACCTCTACGAACCGCAGAAGATGATGACCGGGCTGACCCGCAAGCTGCGCACGGGTGACTTCGCCACGGTCCGCTCCCAGGTCAGCGCGGACGTTGCCGGCGTGCCGGTTTCGCGGCTCGCGTTCGCGCACGCGCCCGGCAACTCGCCGATCACCCGGTCGGCCGACGGGCGCCAGGCCCCGCCGAGCTTCACCTACGACGTGCCGAGCACCATCACCGAGTACTACAACCAGGACAAGTTGGCGGTGTGGCAGTCGACCTCGGCCCAGCAGGGATACACCTACTACCAGTCGGCGTGGGCCAGCTTCCGGCCCGGCCGGACGTACACGGTGAAGTGGGCCAACGCGGTGGCCGGGCCGGTCTTCCCAGAGCCGAACTTCGGCCAACAGTTCGCCACCCGCTACTGGGGCGACACGATGGGCGGGCCGGGGCCGCTGCACGGCGACGGCAGCGGGCACATGGGGTTCCGGCAGATCGTCGGCGGCAGCGTGCAGGTGGACCTCTACCGCAACGGGGTCAAGGTCGGCGACGCGAACCAGGCGCCCTGGTCGTGGGACGTGCCTGCGGAGAAGGGTGACTACCGGCTGGCCGCAACCTTCCGCAGCGACCCGGCGTTCACCCTGTCGACCGTGGTCGACGCGGAGTGGACCTTCAAGTCCGCGCACGTCAGCGACGGCGAACTGGTGAAGCTGCCGATGACGGCGATCCGGTACACCCCGGAGCTCGACATCGACAACCGGGCGCCGGCCGGCCGGGTGTTCGCGATCCCAGTCTCGCTCGATCGTCAGGTCGGAGCGGCGCCGGGCCGGACCAAGACCTTGACCGTCGAAGCGTCCTTCGACGACGGCAAGACCTGGCAGCAGCTGCCCGTACGGCGGTCCGGCGAGAAGGCGGTCGCCTGGGTGCGCAACCCGGCCGGCACCGGCTTCGTCTCGCTGCGGTCCGCCGCGACGGACACCAGCGGTAACACGGTCAAGCAGACCATCATCCGCGCCTACCGGTACTGAGGGAGGGCCCGGACGCGGCGCCTACCGGCGCCGCGTCCGGTCACCGGTGCCAGAGCAGCCGGTCACGGATCCGCCGGGCCATCGGCGAGTCCGTGATCGCTGAGGCGGCTAGGGACAGGGCCAGATTCTGCCTGCCGAGACGAGTGCGACCGCCAGAAGGCGGCTGCAGGGCGGCTACGTGCTCGCGGTCGCGCAGCAGGACCCAGGCCCGTCGACGACGCCCGCGCCGTCGACTTGCTCCGGGTGGCGGCACCGTCCGCGCCGAACGACAAGAACGATAAGAAGAAGCGAACGTCATGACGGTACGTATCGGCATCAACGGCTTCGGGCGGATCGGGCGCAGCTACCAACGCGCCGCCCTGGCGAACGACGCCGACGTCGAGGGCGTCCCGGTCAACGACTTGCATTGATTCCTCAGGTGTGGGCCCGCGACTGTTCTTCCAGCGGGTTCCCGCGCGGTCCCGAAGGCAAGGTCGTCAAGAATCGGCTGCATCGTGCCGTGCGGGTCGGCACCGGGCTGGTGGGTGAGGAGCGCCCGACTGACCGTGCTCGACGCGGTACGCTGCTACTACTGCCTGTCGATGGCGACAACGAGTCGTGCCTCGTGATGCAGGACATTGAGGGCAGCGACGTGGTCGAGTAGCGCCCCACCCCACCTCCCGACGCGGTCGACGGTTCTGCCCCGACCATGTCGCCACGCTCACTGGTGTTCGCGGGTCGGTACGGGCAGGCTCGGGCGGCCGGCTACCGACGGTGGTTGCCGGCCGCCCTGCGGGCGGATCGTTTGTCAGATCCCGGTAAACGTGATGGTGGCGACGTAGGTGCCGGGGGCCAGTGTGGTTGGCGCTTCGATACGGAGATCCGCACCGAGCTCGCTCATGCCGAGCGAGCCGGCGGCGCCGATCGCGAGCGGGCTGCTGTCGAGCAGCCCTCGGCCGGACTCGACGCCCAGGGCGACAGCGGCGCCGGCGGTCACGCCACCCGTGCCAGGCTGCGCCACAACCTGCGGGGTCCAGCCGAGGAACTTGCCGGACAGTGTCTGCGAGCCAGCGGCGAAGTCGTTCACCTGAGCGGACGCGGTCCAGCCCGGCGCGCCGGCGCGGGTGTCGGTGACCCGGACGGGCCGGAGCTTGCCGCTCGACACACCCCAGCGGTCGGCCTCGGCGCTGGCTCGGTGGGCCGTGGCGTGAAGAAGCGGACGATGTCGTCGGCTGCGGTGGGGGACAGCATCATTGCCTGGACTCGTGCGGACATTTCAGCGATCGGGTGGACTCTAATGAACATCGCCTCCTCGTACGTCTGGATCGCCGAGTCGGGGTCGGCGGGGTTGGTGGCGAGTTCGGCGGCGAGTTCGGCGGCGTCGAGCATGGCTTGGTTGGCGCCCTCGCCGACCGGCGGCATGAGGTGCGCGGCGTCACCGATGAGGGTGATGCCCGGCCGGTGGGCCCAGCGTGTACCGGTGGGCATCGCCTCGATCCTGCGTGGGGTCGGCGGGCCGTCGCCGGCTTCGATGAGTGCGGTGAGGCTGGGGTTCCAGCCATCGAACATGCCCAGCAGAGCGCGCTTGCTGCGGTAGGTGTCCAGGTGGCGATCGTCCGCGCGTAGGGAGATCCCGACTCGGATGCTGCCGTCGCCGAGGCGTTGCGCTGCCAGGATCTGGTTCACGCCGATGCACCAGAGGTTTCCGGGGCCGACCAGATCGGCGAGATCCGGGTGACGCCGGTCGGCGTCGTTGATGCTCAGCTCTACCAAGGTGGCCACGTAGGAGAGTGTCGCGTCGGTCAGCAGCGACCGGACGACCGAGCGTGCGCCGTCCGCACCGATGAGGATGTCGCAGTCGGCGCTGTGGCCGCCATCGAACGTCAGCCCGAACCCTCCGCCGGGTCGTGGCGTCGCCGCGACGAGCCGGTGCTGCCAGGCCACCGTGTCGCCGGGGAGCGAATCGAGCAGAAGATCACGCAGTACGCGGCGGTCGATCTCGGGACGTCCGGAGAAAGAGCCGGGTTGTGGCTTGTGGTGCACGAGGGTGCGTCCGGCGGGGTCGAGGATGCGATGTTCCTCGCCCTCCGGCCGTGCCTCGGACCGGAATCGGCCGGCGAGGCCCGCATCGGCCAGGGCCTGTTGCCCGGACTCCGGGTGCAGGTCGAGCATTCCGCCCTGTGATCGCGCGGATCGGCTTGCCTCGCGTTCGTACACCACCGCGCCGATGTCGTGCCGGTGCAGGATTCGGGCCAGCGTCAGTCCGCCGAGGCCACCACCGGCGATCGCAATTCGCATCATCGTCTCCACTACCGTACGCTGTACCTTATGGATACGCCGTACGGTAGCGCACCGCTGCCCATCTGGGAACGGCCCGAGCCTCAGCCGCGGGCGGCGCCGGTGCCGCTGAGCCGCGCGAAGATCGCCGCTACGGCGATCCGGCTCGCCGACGCACACGGCCTCGACGGGCTATCGGTACGCAAGATCGCCAAAGAGCTCGGTGTCGGTCCGATGCGGCTCTACGACTACGTGATCAACAGATCCGAACTGCTTGATCTGATGGTCGACGCCGTGTATGCCCAGATCGCCGAGGCCGGCCAGTACTCCGAGTGGCGCGCCACGGTACTGGCCATCGTTCACCGGACCCGCGATGTCGCTCTTGATCATGAGTGGTTCGCCGACCTGCTCGGCGGAAGGCCACACCTAGGACCTCACGCGCTCGCCGTGGGCGAATCGACCGCGGCGGCGCTCAGCCAGGCCCCTGGCGTGCGCGGTATCGACGATCTCCAGCGGGCCTTAGGCGCCCTCAACGCGTTCATCGTCGGAGCGCTCCGCAGAGAGATCACCGAGCGACGCACCGCCCGTTCAACCGGCACCAACGTGTCCGCTTGGCAGGCCGCCCTCGGACCCTATTTGACACGCATGCTCGAAACAGGCCGCTACCCGACCGTCGCCCGGCTCGTCATCGACGGCACCCACCTCAATGCCGAGGAAACCTTCCACCACAACCTGGTCACCATCCTGGACGGCATCACCAACCATCCCCACACGTGACCTATTGGGTTTCTTGACGCGGTACTGGTTGTGGCGGGCGGGTTTCACGGCGCGGGGGTAGGTACGTTCCCGGCGGTCGGGATCAGGAGAGCGGCGAGGTCGGGCAGCTTGGGTAGGGTCAGTCCAGTCCTGAGATGAAACTGGACTTCGCGTGGGCAGGCGGCAGCACCCGGCTCCGCCCCGGATGCTGCCGCTGTTCAGGCCGTGGCGGTGAGCTCAGCTCACTACTGGTGAAGACGGACCAGTCCATTTCGGTGATCGGCTATGGATTGTAGCAAAGGGAATTGCTGAGTGGCAATGCCCTCACGTCGAAACCAAGCGCCGTATAATTGACGGCGAGGTGCACATAACCCGGGCCGAGATGAATAAAGGGGTTCCCCAGCTGCGACGGACCTGGAGGGGAGGCCTCAGTCCCGGAGAGCCACTCGCGGAATCTTACGCAGTATCCCGGTCCGATCCAGATACCTGCAGTGCTCGCCCAGCCCGAAAAGCGCCCGGGTGGAATCAGGGCATCGTAGTTACCCTGTGCGTACTGACCATCGAAGACCTGGATGGCACCGATGGCGTACGTGCCTGTATTGCGAATCTCCCTGCTGGCCGCCGATGCGGCTGCGGGCGTCAGACCAACCAGGAGTGCGGCCGTCAGGGCAATCGTGGATGCCAATTTCATTTTTTTCATTTTGCCTCCCTGGCGCCTTTGATTTCCTGCTGGCTCGTTGCCTGCCCTCATGCAAACACTCTGCGGCTTCATTGAGGCTTCACATCGGCTCGACCTGCGCAGGGTTATTGCGTTGTCGGGATGTTGCTGGTCACGGCGGCGATGAGGGCGTAGGGGCGGCGGTCGGCGCGTCGGGGGGGCGCGGGCGATGTTGGTTTCTCCGGTCCATGGTCCGCTGTCGACGACTTGGACATCGTCAGCTTCGATGGAGGTACCCGGCGGTGGAGGGGCTACAAAGAATTCCTGAACCTGCCTCGGCCATTCTCAACCCTCTGCGTGCCTGACAGCGCCCCCGTGGGTGCGTCCAGTTGCTACGGTGCCACCCTGACCGTCCTTCGGGGTACGCGTTATCCCCAAAGATCTGGCGTCGCCATTAGGAAGCTGCAGCTTGTCCTGGACGGGCGCAAGCCGCCCGTCCAGGACAGGTGGTGCTCAGGAGGCGGTGCACACCGGGGTCAGGCCGGTGGCGGCCCCAACGCCCTGGAAGCCGAACTCGGTGTACTGGCCGGCGTTTACCGAGCCGTTGTAGCTGACGTTGCTGAACTGCACGGTGCCGCTGGTGCCGGTGCGGTTGGCGCTCCAGGTGTTGGTCACGGTGGCCCCGGACGGCAGGGTGAGCTGGACGTTCCACCTGCTGATCGGCGCGGTGCCGGCGGTGACCCTCACGGTGGCGACGAAACCACCGGTCCAGGAGTTCAGCGAGACCGTGGCCGAGCAGCCGGTGGTCGGGTTCGGCGGCGTGGTCGGCGGGGCGGACGTCGGCGGCGGAGTGGTCGGGTCGACCGGCGGCGTGGTCGGCGGGACGGACGGCGTCACCGGCGGCGTGGTCGTCGGCGGGGTGGAGTTACGGCCCTTGTTCAGTTCGTCGAGGACCGCGTGGTAGGCGGCCTTCTTCTGGTAATTTCCGTTGCCGCCGGTGAACAGCAGGCCCCGCTCCGACGATCGCCACGACTCGCTGTCGGCGATGCCCCAGACGGTGATGCCGGTGCACTTCGCGACGTTCAGGCAGGCCCGGACGACCTTGCGGTAGTTCTCCGCCTGGCCCGTGCCGATGTCGTTGTTGCTCAGGTCGTCGTCGATGTCCAGCTCGGTGATGTGCACCTCGACGCCGAGGTCGGCGAAGCGCTGGATGTTGGCCTGCAGGTCGTTGGTGATGATGCTGTTCGGGTTGTCGTTGAAGTGCGCCTGGAACCCAACGCAGTCGATGTACTGCCGGTAGTTGCTGACGATGTCATACAGCGCGTTGGCCTTGCGGTTCTGGGTACCGCCCTGGACCGTCAGGCCCTCGACGTCGTAGTCGTTGATGCAGAGCTTGGTGGTGAGCCCGCCGGCCTGCACGACCTGCTTGGCGCGCATGAACGAGTCCCGGATGACGTCGGTGTCGCCGGAGTCGAAGAAGTCACCGTCGCCGTTCGCGTCCCGGTTCATGGTGTGCGGCCACTGGTTCCGGCGCCGGCCGGTGTTGTTGTCCTCCAGCGCCTCGTTGACGACGTCCCAGTACGCGATCCTGCTGCCCCAGCGGTTGATGGCGTTGCCGATGAAGGTGTTCAGCGTCCCCTGGCTGGCACCCTGCAGGGCGCCGGCCTGCGAGTGCCACACCAACGTGTGACCACGGACCAGCATGTTGTTGCTCTGGGCATGGTTAACCAGGTTGTCCGCGCCGCTGGTGTTCTGCAGCCCTCCGCTCGACGTGGCGATCCGATCCGGCTTCATGTCGTTCTCGGGAGTCAGTTGGTTGAACTCCTGACCGACGATCGGGTAGAGCCGGTTGGGTGAGGCGGCGACGCCGAAGAACAGCCCGGCCTTGGCGGCCGCGGCCCGCAGCGTGGTCTCGGCCGCAGCGGCCGGATGGATGGACTGGACCGTCACAGCGCCGCCTATCAGCACCAACACCGCCGTCGGCAACGCTATTTTAGTAACTTTCTTACGCTGTCTCAGGCTGCTGTTCACGGGACCTCCTCGATGCCTGACGTCAGCGATCGACGCCCATGCATGCCTCCGAAGGGTCAGTATCGATACCAGCTAGCCGCACTGTCAACAACTTCCGGAAATGCTCCGGAAACCTCAAAGAGGCCAGGAAGCCAGCGGAAGCATGTTTGTGCAGGTAAGGGAACCGCCCGACCAGGCTGTCGGACGTAGGCAGGAGGACGACGCTCGATCGCGTCCATCGTCGACGCCACAGGTACCGAAACTCTCGAGAGTGTGCCTTCTGCGGAATGCTGCCCGGGATGGCCCGTCGGTCGAGGTCGACGTCATACCAGCGCAGCCCGGCCACCTCGCCGCGGCGCAGTATGTCGAGACGTCCGTCGTGGATGCTGACCGGCATGGTGTCGTCGAGGGTACGGAGCAGACGGAGGAAACCACCCCGGTACCTGCCGTCGCGACGTCCGCGCACCGCTGGTGGACTCCGGCGGTGGCACGGCCGCTCGCCCGCGCCGCAGGAAGCTGCCCAGTTCCGCTGGATCAGCACCGTTCATCCTGGCTATGACGCCCCACCGCACGTGGCTTCAGCGGCGAGCGTCGCGCGCGTGGCCCTCCTGGTACCAGGCGTGACGCGGTCTCGAGAGCGGCACCGGCGATTCAATGCGGGGAATTGTTCGACGGCGCGAGAGCGGGCGCTGGCGATCCGGGCGACCACGACCGGCCGCCCGCGCCGCCATGTGAGGCTGACGGTGGCTGCCACGCGCGCTGGTCGAGATCACGTTCGGGCAGGTCGGTCGTCCAGGGGACGTTGACGTCGACGTTCGGTCGAACGGTCAACCGGGTACGGGTGCCGGCCGCTTCGTGCAGGCGAACGACGAGATCCCCCGAGCGGTCCTCGGCGAGTTTGACCGCTTCACGAGCACGGACCGGTAGAGCGAACGTTCTATTCGCTAGGGTTGTCGCATGACGCGCAGCGAAACCGAAACCCGGCCCTCCGAGGCGCGACTCCGGCTACTCAACACCGCGATCCGGATCTTCTACGCGGAGGGCATCCACGCGGTCGGTGTCGACCGGATCATTGCCGAGGCGAAGGTCACCCGGGCCACCTTCTACCGGCACTTCCCCGGCAAGGAGGATCTCGTGCTCACCTACCTGCGCGAGGTCCACCAGATGGACCGCAGCGCGGTCGACGCGGCGATCGCCGCCAACCCGTCGCCGGTCGACGCCCTCGTGGCCGTGGCGAACTCCATCGCTCAGGGCATCCAGTCCCCCGGATTCCGCGGATGCGCCTTCCTGAACGCCGCCGCGGAGTACCCGGACCCTGGTCATCCGGTGCATCAGCAGATCATCGCCCACCGGCAATGGTTCCTGGACCGACTCACGATGCTGATGGCACAGGTCGCGGAGGACTCGTCGGACGCCGCCGCGCGCCACTTCGTCATGCTGCGCGACGGCGCCATGGCAGCCGGTTGCTTGTTCGACCCGGCGCTGGTGTCCGAGACCTTCCTTCGCGGGATCGAAGGACTGGTCCGGATCCACAGCCAGCGCCAGCCGACCGATTCCGCAGGCTAGTTGTCCTGCCCACCGGGGTTGGTGACGGCGACACGGATCGAATGTCTGGCCCGCCACCCAAGATGAAAATTGCTCAGTGGATGTCGCGAACCGATGTTCTGGAACCGAGAAACCGTTTGCGAGCAGGCACACATGGGCTGCAATGTTGGGACTTGTGGCCGATGCTGAGACGTACGTGACGCTCCGGATCACCAGGCCGGGGATGTCTGCGGCTGACGTGACGGCGAGGTTGGGCATCCATCCCACTCACGCACACGAGGCAGGAGATCCGAGACCTCGTGGCGCTCCTTGGCGCCATGCAATGTGGTCGCTCTCGACCGAGTCCGCGGGAAGCGGGCTTTTGGGCGAGCATCTGGGCGTCCTGCTGGACCGCATCGAACCGAAGCGGGGCGTTTTGCGCGAGATGGCCGCTGAGGGATTTGACATGGACTGGTGCTGCTTCGTGGCTGTCGAGGGCAACGGGGGCATTTTGCTCGAGGTTGACCTTCTACAACGATTGGCTGCGTTTCCGATCGAACTGAACTTGGACATCTACGGC
>NZ_JBDJAV010000086.1:0-18246 GCF_039649625.1 Plantactinospora sp. ZYX-F-223
ACAGCAGTCCTCTGGATCCGAGCGAGACGACAGCGACCTTGAGCGGCCGCTTGCGCTGCTCCAGTTGTTGGTCCAGCTGTTACCACCGGGCAGATGTGCCGGAGGGTTTCCGGTGTTGGGTCGCCGGACCGGGCCTGGACCCGGAGGCAGGGCGCCGTCGGGGTCGGGCGGGCCCCGACGATGGTTCACTGGTGGTGTGGAGCGCGTGTGCGCGAGCGACGCTGGTACGGCCGCAGGCTCGTTGCCACCGCCGACGGCGTCCGGCAGATCGCGTTCGACGGTGCGGTGACGCCGTCGTTCGTGCAGCCACTGTCCGTTTGGACTTGGAGGCTGGTGTGGCCGCCGCCCGGCTGCGCGGTTGGTCGCCGAACGCGCAGCCTTGGGCCGCCGACTTGGTGCTGGAACGCACCGCGCGGCTCTGTGACGTTATCCCGCACGGCAGGCCACGCCGACGGGCGGGGTCTAACTTGATCTTTAACCTGTTCGGCGTGGGCGGGGATCGGCGGACTTCGTTTTCTTTGTAGCCGGTGCCTTGGTGTTCGTGGTGAACGCGGTGTGGACGTCGTAGCGCGGGGCGGGTGCGCGCGGGCGTAGCCACCGACCACGGTCTCCGGCCGATAGCGGGGATCCATAGACTGCTCATCGACGGGCGAAGGCGCTGCTTGTTACCCGGTACTCACCGAACTTCGGTCTGTTGAACCCGATCCGACTGTCGGCTCCGGTACCTCCGCCGACGGCGACCCGGGTCGCCGCCCTTATCCGGCTCGAAGGCCGCGACATCTAGTAGGCACAGCGGTTCTGCCGCAGGAACGTCCTGTACGTGATCGAACACGCGGTCCGCGCCACCACCGCACTTGACGACCCGTCGACGACAGCGGCGACCTCCGACCAGATCTCACACCGGCTGACGCCCACGACGCTGCCAGTGCGGAAAGATCGATCTCCGCCCTCTGGTCGAAATCGGTAACGCCCGCACGTTGCCCTACCCGGATGACCAGCGGCCCGAGCCGTCGCGTTCCGTGGGTGGTTCCCATAGCGATCGATGTCCGGATCTGCCGATGAGCGGATGTCGTGATGGATGATCGTTGGTGTGATGGTTCGATCACGGTAAGTACGGTGCGGTGGTGACTGGTGAACGGGTTGATGGACGAGGGCAGCGCCTGGCGTGGGGTGCGGGCTCCTTCGTCGTGATGTGCGTGGCGCTCGGGGTGGCTCGATTTTTCCATGACAACGATTTGCTGGAGGGGCTTGACAAGTTCTTCAGCGTCATCGGGGGCACGTCCGGCCTCCTCGCGCTCGTCCTGACGATTCAGGCGCTGCGGTCTGCTGGTAGCCCTGCTCATACTCCTGGCAGGCATGCGGATTCAGCCGTGTTGGACGGACTCGCAGCTGCGGTGGAGCAGGTGTGGCGTCCGGAGCTGCGCCGTCGCCGGCTCGCCAATCCGCATCCCTTGCCCGTCGCCTGGACCACGGTCGGCCCGCCGATCGCCGATCACTGGAGCAACATCCGCAGCGACGGCGACCCGACGCCCCTGAACCTTGACGACTGCCTCGACCTGCGTCACCCCGACGCCCTGCACCAAGTCCTGACAGACAAGCGGCTGCGTGGCCGGGTCGTCATCCTCGGCGAGCCCGGCGCCGGCAAGACCTCACTGCTGCTACGCGAGGCCCTGCGACTCCTCCAGGCACGCATCCCAGAAGACCCGGTGCCGGTGCTGTTACGCCTGCCCACATGGAACCCCGACGAGCAAACCCTCGAACAATGGATCACCAGCCAGCTCGCCACCGAGTACGGCTGCCGCAGCCCCATCACGACCGGCCAACTGCTCCCGCTGCTCGACGGCCTCGACGAGATGCCCGCCCCACGCCGGGCACGCGCCGTCCAAGCGATCAGCAACACGTTCGACCTCGACCAGCCACTTGTGCTGACCAGCCGCACCACCGAATACCTCGACACCCTCACCGGACTATCCGGCACCACGATGGCCGCCGCCGCGGTCCTAGAACTCACCGCCATCCCCGCTGACGTCGTGCGCGCATACCTGCAACTGGCCACCAGCCGTCCCGGCGACTGGGAAGAAGCATTCGACCGCGACACCACACAGCACGGCGGCCGGCTGGCCACCGCACTCAACGCACCCCTGTGGATCGACCTCGCCTGCATCACCCACACCGATCCCGACCAACCCGACAACCAACCCAGCAGACTCCTCGACCTGCCTGACACCGAAACCGTCCACACCTACCTCCTCGACCGGCTCATCCCCGCCGTCTACCCCGACCCACCCGAACCAGACCCCACAGGCCACACCTGGCACCGCGCAGACGCCGACCGATATCTCCGCAAACTCGCCAACCACATGCACCGTCGCAACACCCAAGACCTCGCATGGTGGGAACTCGCCCACACCCTCCCCCGCCACATACGACTCGCGAGCGGGCTCATGGGCGGGCTCGCGTTCGGGCTCACGATCGGGCTCGCGTTCGGGCTCACGCTCGGGCTCACGGGCGGGCTCGTTTTGACCTCGTGGGGTGCTTTTCAATACGCGCGACTGTCGTGGTGCACTCGGAACGATTTGCCCTGGTCAATCATGGCATTCCTTGCCGATGCCCACCGGCGAGGCGTGCTACGCCAAGCCGGCGGCGTCTATCAGTTCCGACACGGCCTGCTCCGCGACCGGCTCACCTAACACGGCGACGAAACGCACGAATCTGCCGCCGAGCGGGCGCGCTGGGCACCGCGCCCCGTCACTATCCGTACGCCATCGACCAGCTGCCGGACGCACGCTCGTGCCGATGAGCGGATGTTGGCTGACAGCGGCGGTGATCGAAGATATGAGGTATGAGGCACCAGCATCACACGTTTCACAATCTTCCGTCGGCTACGCCAGCCGAGGTGCGGACTGCTCTCGATCGCGAAGACATCAGCGCTGCCCTGGATGCCATGGTGGGGTGCGCGTTATACGGCGACGGCGATTGGAAAGGGTCGCAGGATCTCTACCTGGCTCTGCTGGATCACCATGACCACCAGGTGCAGGCACTCGCCGCCACCTGCCTTGGACACCTGGCAAGGGTCTACCGCCGACTCGACGAGGGACGCGTCGTCGCCGCCTTGCGTGAACGGCGTGTCCGGCCTCATGTCAGGGGTACTGCCATCGACGCCTTGGAGGACATCGAGCTCTTCCTGCACCCTCGACGTGCGCGCTGGCGTGGACGGCTGTGGCGACTCGCCCGCCCATGGACTTGGTTCTGACGCCACCGACCAGACCGTCGGCAGACACGAGCGGCGGCTGGGCACGCGTTCCGCTGTCGCCGCGCTCCAACCGGTCCTACCGGTGAGGGCTGCCTGCGGTCGGCCTCACCGATCCGCCGTAGAGATGCACGCGGTTGTCGGCATCATGGTCGGGCTCGCGATGGATGAACCCGTCGGGCTCTACTGGGCCGTTGCCGACGTGCACTACCCAATCCTCGTAGAACCAGCTGGGGTTGCAGGCGCACTGAGTGAACGTGAACCGGAAGTTGGCCCGGTAGCGGCCCACCTGCCCCGGCGAGAGTATGAACAGGCGGGCCATGCCACGGTCGCGTGGATATGCCGCACGGCCGGGCAGCCGATCAACAATCGTCGTGGAACCCTTAATGGTGAGCCACAAGCCCACGTCGCGGGCTTGCTCTATGCCCCCGGTGAGCACCTCGTCGTGGCGCACGTAGCCGGCCGCCTCGTCATAAAGCACCTCGTGGACGGCCACCTCGCACATCGGTAGTGAGGCAGGAAGTGGCACCGGCCGGTTCAGACCACGGCGGAGATTGGCGTGCTGAGCGCCGCGTGCCGCTGCGCTCCACCGCACTCGCACCCGCTGGACTGTGATCACCGCACAACCATGACTCACAAGCTGCCAGCCTCGCCAGCTGTTATCCGCACATGCCGCCGAGCGGGCGCGCTGGGCACCGCGCCCCGTCACTCTCCGTACGCCATCGACCAGCTGCCGGACGCACGCTCGTGCCGAGATGAGTGCGCTGTTCGGGACGTTGCGATAGGGGGGTTGCCCGACGATGCAGTGGCCGTTGGTGCTTCCTCCGGCCACCGGAGTTCTCGTGTGGCTTGTTCGGGTCTGCCGGTCGCGGGGCGTGGCTCGGGACTGCAAGCAGGCGATGTAAGCGCCCCGGCCGGCGCGGCACCAGTGCCGTTGCACCATAGTCAGATAATCTTTATATTGGCGGTCATGTCGAAGGCCATGCGAGAACCGACGTTCTGGATCCTGACCGCGCTGGTCGATCAACCACGGCACGGGTACGGCGTGATCCAGACGGCCGAGGCACTCTCCGAAGGCCAGGTCAGGTTGCAGGCCGGCACCCTCTACGCGGCGCTGGACCGGTTAGCCGCCCAAGGACTGGTCGCGATCGACAGAGAGGAGACCGTTGAAGGGCGTCCTCGGCGCTACTACCGCCTCACCGACGGCGGCGCGGCGGCACTCGCCGAGGAGACAGCGCGACTGGCCCACAACGTTCGCACCGCATCGCGGCTGCTGAACGCCTCGCGGCCTGGCCCGGCGTTCGCATGAGCCGCCACCTCGCCACCCCATATCGCCTGCTGCTGCACGTCTACCCGAAGGGCTCACGTCGCGGAGAACTGGCAGACACGCTGCTTATGGCTGCCCAGGCCGGACACATCCGGCCCGGCCCTATTGAGACGCTCAACCTGCTTCGGCAAGGCATGCGGGCCCGACTCGGTCGCCCACTCAGCAGGGGCGTGGTCGTGCTGGCAATCTTCGCCTCAATCTTCTCCGGCTTTCTGAGCGCGTCGCTGGCGAACCGTATTGGTTGGGAGGCGGCGCCGGCGCTACCAACCGGCGCGGCGCGGACTCAGCTCGCCGAGATGCTCACCCCAGGCTTATCGGCACAATGGTACGAAAGGTCGGACGACCCCTTCGGCAACAACGGTGGTGAGACCGATGCGGCGTCGATCAGCTACAGCACCGATCGAACGCCTGCGACCGAGGACGTCGACGCCTATCTAGCCGGCCTGCAGCAACGCCTGGAGGCGGCCGGCTGGACCGTCACCGACACCTACTCGACCAGCCCGACCGACATCGAAACCGGCGCCCGGCAAAACAACTCGCAGGCATTGACCGCACGCAACGACGCACTCGTGCTGTCGTTCGAGGACTACTACGACGCAGCGTACGCCGAAGGCGGGCTCAGGGTCTCGATCTACCGGGCGGAACCGCGCTGGCTCACCGGTTCGACGCTCGCCGTCGGCCTGCTCGGTATGCCGGCCGGATGGCTGCTAGCCGGCTGGGCCAGCCGCCGACTCGAGCACCGTCCGTGGGCCACTCCTCTCGCGGCCACCGCCGCCATCGGCGGTCTCGTCTTGCTGATCCCCGCCTGGCTGCTCAGTCTGCAATACCTGGACACACTGTCCGGCACGGCCGTGCCTGACTCGCCGTTCTGGCGTGGCCTGGTGCCCACCGACGAGTTTGGCGTCATGGCCTACCCCGCCGGGGCGGCGATAACAGCAGCCATCGCCGTGGCCGTGCTCTGCCCGCCCCGGCCTGCACCCGCCACCGACCCCGGCTCAGCAGGCACGGCGAAGACATGACAAAACGTAGCTGCCATCGGACTGTTCCGGCGCCGCTCCACAACCCGTCCTCGGACCATCGCAATAGTCCACCTTCGGTCAGGTCGCCGACGTGATAGGCCGGTCTCCAACTCCGGCAGCACAGACGTGGCGCATCGATTCACCGCACAGTAGACCTGACGCCGACCCCGCCCGGTCTACTACAAAACCAGCGCTGTCACCGCATTCGCAATCTGACCCACGAGGCCAACCTCGACCAAGATCAGGCGCACTGATCTGGTTCCCCTCTAGGTCAAGGGATCATGGCGACTTTGTTTTAGGCTTCGTGGTGGCGGGTCCGGGTTGTGACTTGTCCGAAGAGGCGGCTGTCGGGATTGGGCCGTCCGCGCTGGACTGCAGAGTCGCTCCCGAGTGTCCTCCCGGACCTGTTTCACCAGCTCCGCCGCGTCGTGCGTCGTGGAGCATCCGCTTGAAGACGACATCGGACAGGTGGCGCTTGAGAGCGCGGAGCGCTTCCATCGTCGTCTTGCCCTCGGCGAGGCGGCGACGATAGTAGGCGCGGCCAGGTGTGTCACGGCGTAGCTGAACGATCGCCATGATGTGCAGGACCCGGTTGATCCGCCGGTTGCCGACGCGGGAGAGCCGATGACGGCGCTGGTCGCCGGAGGACGCCTCGAGTGGGGCGGTGCCGTTCCAGGACGCGAAATGCGCGGCGGTGCCGAACCGGTGGATGTCTGCGATGTCGCCGATCAGCCGGGCTGCCCCGGACGGACCGATCCCGTGCAGCTCGGTGAGCGTGCTGCCGTGGTCGGCGACGAGTTGGCGCAGTTGCTTGTCGGCTGCCCGGATCTTGGCGTCGATCGTGGTGAGTTCCTCGATGAGCTCGCGAGCCAGGTCGTGGCGGGTCGCAGCGACGATGCCGGCCGGCGGCGGGGCGGTGCGTAGCAGGTAGCTGGCCTGGCCGCGGGTGAGGAACTTCTTCGCTCCGCCGGGGATGAGTTCGAGTAACAGGTGGTGGATGCGGCTGATGATGTCGGTACGGGCCCGGCCGAGTTCGTCGCGGCGGTCGACCAGCAGGCGCACCACGACCGTGATGCCGTCCGGAGTGACGGTGCGCAGGCCGCGGCTGCGCAGGCCGGCGACCGCGATGCTGTGCGCGTCGACCGGGTCGGTCTTGCGGCCCTGGCCGGTGTCGAACACCCGGACTCGTGCCGACAGTTTCGCCGGCACGTCGAGCACTGGTTCGCCGTCGGCGACCAGGCGCTGGGCGATGTGCCGGCCGATGCCGGAACAACCCTCGACCGCCCATACCCGGTCGCTGAAGGCGCGACCTGCTGCCAGCATCTGCTGGTAGCCCTCGGTGTCGGTGCCGAAACGTCCCTGGGCCAGGACTTTCTCTCGTTCGTCGATGGCCTCGATCGTGGCCGACCGCTTGTGCGGATCCATCCCGATCACCACACGACCCATGCGCTGATTCCTCCCTGTGGCTGCTCATATCCTTGATGCCGATCAGGGAGGGCAAAGCTACTTTGAGCCGCACAAACCCCTCTGGAGCCACTCCCCGGGCGGTAGCCGGCGGGCGCACGCCAGATGAGAGTCACACCCTGACTCGGGTGGACAGCCGCGAGAGAGAGCGAGCCCGCCGGCTACCTCGACCCAGCCTGGCCGGGCGGGGGCCGTAGATCCAATTAAAGAAGTAGCCGCCGAGCGGGCGCGCTGGACACCGGCGCCCGTCGCTGCCCGTACGCCATCGTCCAGTTGTCGAACGCACGCTCGTGCCGAGGGCTGGGGCGTCGTCAGGTAGCCCGCTCTACCCAGTACGTCTGCTTATGGCCACGCCGCTCCATAGCTTCCGCCAGCGCGTCAGCGTCCACGCGTACCGTTCGGCGAGCAACCTCGAATCGGTTCCCGTTATCGTCTTGCCGCCAGACGACCCACGTGAATTCCGTGGGTAGCGACCCACCGTCATTCTGATTCTCGTCTCGCTTGCTTTCCGACATCCCACGATGATCGCCCCTGCGTCGGGCATCCTCAACTGCCGCCAAGCGAGCGCGCTGGACACCGGCGCCCCGTCACTCTCCGTACGCCAACGCCCAGCTGCCGAACGCACGCTCGTGCCGAGATGCGGATGCCTGGTCGTCGGTGCGCAAGGAATGGCGGATGAACGACCATGAGCTCGTCGGACACCGACACCGACGCCGTTGCAGTGCGGCGAACAACCACCGCTACATCGACGTTGCTGGCTGATCGGCGGTAAAGCCTTGCTGGACAGCCACCTGCCGATGTTCGACCTAATCAACCAACTGGCCAAGGACCGGCGGGCCATGGGACCCGGCTGGCGAGCGCTACATCGGCCTGACCTACGCGCTGCGGGTCCTCGTGCAGGCCTACCAGCATGACACTGCTGGCGGGTGCACTGACCCTGTCCCGGATGGTGTTGGGATGTCGAGGGTGGCCACGCTATCGCGCACGGTCGGCCGCTACCTGCCGTCAGGCGGAGCGCTGGTCTCGACCCCGGAGATGGAGGGTGTCAGGGGGCGTCAGGTCGGTCGGGTTGGGCCGGTCAGCACGCCACCCTCGACGGGCAGGGTGTGGCCCGTGATCCACGCTGCGTCCTCGGAGCCGAGGAAGGCGACCGCCGCGGCGATGTCTTCCGGCTCACCGACGCGGCCCAGCGGGTACATCGACGTGAGCTTCTCCAACGCGCCCGGCTGGGACTCCCAATTCGGTGTCCGGACGGTACCGGGGGCGACGACGTTGAAGCGCACACCGAGCGGACCGTACCGGGCGGCGTAGTTCTGGGACATCGCAATCTGGCCGGCCTTCGCCGCGGCGTACTCCACGTTGCCGAAGGCGGAGATACCGTTGACCGAGCTGATCGTGACGACGTTGCCGCGGGTCTTCACCAGGTGCGGGATGGCCGCCTGGATGCAACGGGCGGCGCTGACCAGGGTGAAGTCGAGCTGACGGTGCCAGTCTTCGGCTGAGGTGTCCTCGGGCATCGAGGTGACGATGCAGCCGCCCGCGTTGTTCACCACCAGGTCGAGCCGGCCGAACCGCCCGACCGCCGCGGCGATCGCGGCGTCGATGTCGGCCCGTGAGGTGACATCGACCTTGACCCCGAGCGCGTGCTCAGTGCCGAGTTCGTCGGCCAGCGTTGCCACCGCGTCCTGCTGCAGATCCGTGACGACCACCGCGCCGCCCTCGGCGGCGATCCGCCGGACGACGGCCTGCCCAATGCCCTGAGCCACCGCCGTGACGAGCGCGACCTTGCCCTCGAACCGCCACATACCATTCCTCCGGATCGTTGCCGCCGTTCTCCGCAATTCAGCCCGGCTTGGGCGCCGAGACCGCAGCCGAGCATGATCGACCGCCCTCGGTCGCCTGCGCCGCACCAGATCGACTATCGAGAGTGGCTCTCGATGAACACTATCGTCGCGACATCCGCTGATGCCGCCGAGCGGGCGCTCTGGACACCGGCGCCCCGTCACTCTCCGTACGCCATCGTCCAGCTGCCGAACGCACGCTCGTGCCGATGTTCGTACGCATTGGATTCGGCGAGGAGGAGCGAGAGCGGGCCGTTTGCGAGGATCGGAGGATGTCCAATCATCGGCCCCAACCGTCGGCGTGGTCAGGAGGGTCGCATGGCGGTGGCAACGCCCGCTCGGGCGATACCGGAGACAACCTCCATAGACGACCCAGAGCCAGCCGCCACTACTACCTGGCGCAGGCCGTTGGCGCGTCTGCTCGCCGTCGCCGTGGTGATGGGCCTCGCCGTGATCAGCCTGCGCGGACGCATCCCCTCTCCCCGGGACGTCCTCAGCGCGCTCATCAGCGCCGACCACCGCTGGATCCTGCTCGCCGCGCTGTTGCAGTTCGCGTCGATCGGCGCCTTCGCGCTCCAACAGCGGTGCCTACTCGACCGTCTGGGTGTGCAGGTGCGACGCGGCCACGCCGATGCGATCGTCCTGGCCAGCACGGCGCTCTCCATCAGCGTGCCCGCGGGGCCGGCGGTCGCCACCGCGTTCACCATTCGGAAGTATCAGCATGCTGGTGCCACCCGCGAGGTAGCCGCCGCCACCGTCATCGTGTCCGGGCTGGCATCTATCGGCGGGTTAGCCCTGCTGTACGTCGGTGGAGGCGGCGCTGTCATCGCCCGCGATCCGGCGGCGTTCCTGAACTGGCAGCCATTGATCGTCGTCGTTGGGCTTGCCGCTCTCACCACCGCAGCCGTATTGGTCGGGCGTTGGCGGATTCGCCAGCCATCGCCTGGCGGAGCCGAAGAGCGAGGCACCACAGGGTGCCGGGCACGTCGCTACCTGCGAGCCGTGCTTAACTCGGCCCGGGACGGATGGCGGGCGGGTACCGAGCTCCGCGTCCATGACTGGACGGTCGCGCTCGCATACACCACCGTAAAGTGGCTGGCTGATCTGGCGTGCCTGATCGCCACCGCTCGAGCGCTCAACCAGTCGGTTGGCGTCGCGACGCTCGCCGGCCTCTATCTCAGTGTTCAGATAGTCCGGCAGGTGCCTCTCACCCCCGGGGGCGTCGGTGTCGTCGAGACTGCCCTGGTTGCTGGGCTCATCGCCGCCGGCGCGAGTGGGATCGGCGCGGCTGCCGCCGTTCTGGTATACCGGTTGCTCTCCTGCTGGCTCATCATCCCGGTCGGCGGCATCGCCGCGTTGACGCTCCGTCGTGTCCACAAATCGGCATGACAACCGACGCCCACACGGGCCAGCGCGCAACTGCCACGAGACCGATGCCAATATGCCAACGCACTCTCATGCCGCCGACCGTGCGTGTTAGACCCCGGCGCCACATCACTCTCCGTAGGCCATCGTCCGTCTGTCGAACGCTCGTTCGTGCCGAAATGAGGATGTTCGCCGGCGGGTGCTCGGGCACTATGACGGCATGTCATCGGACCATAGTGCGTACGTTCCCAACGAGTTGTTGGGTCGGCTCGTCGGGTTCCGTCTCTTCTCGGTCCAGTTCGTCATGGACTATGTTCAGCTGCGCTTCGATGGTCCGACGAAGGACATGCCGGTCCTCACCTGCGATGTGTTGCCGGTTGTGGAGATGCAGACGGGCCTGATCGCTCCCGGCCAGGTGGGCTACGCCGACGCCCTGCGAGCGTTCATTCCGGGCCATGTTGTTGCGACCGTGGAGCAGACAGGCCGTGGCCTCAGGATCGAGTTCGACAAAGGGGCGATCGTGTTGCATCCCGACATCGAAGATGTTCTCCCCGGACCGGAGATCGCCTTGTTGGACGGCTTCGAAGACAGGCGTTGGATGTGCTGGCGCCCCGGAGAGGTGTCATTCGAAGACGTTGTCTGACGCACCCTCATGGCACCCCTTCATGCCATCAAGGCACCGCCCGCGCCAGGGGTTTAGGGTGGTTGGTGGCGGGTCCGGGAAGTGGCTTGTCCGAAGGGCCGATGTCCGGGGTCAGGTCGGTCACGCTGGATTGCAGAGTCGTCCCCGAGTGCCCTCCCGGGCCTGCCACCTGCCGTCGTTCCCGGTCTTCGATCATGCGGGCGTAGACCACGTTGGAGAGCCGTCGCTTCAGCGCCCGCATGGCCTCCATGGAGGTCTTCCCGGCGGCCTTCTTCGCGTCGAAGTATGCGCGGCCTTGCGTGCGGTTGCGCAGCTGGACCAGGGCCATGATGTGCAGCGTGCGGTTGATCCGCCGGTTGCCGGCGCGGGAGAGCCGGTGACGCTGCTGGTCGCCGGATGAGGCGTCCAGAGGTGCGGTGCCGTTCCAGGAGGCGAACCGGCTGCGGTCGGCGAACCGACTGATGTCTCCGACGTCTGCCAGTAGGCGGGCCGCGCATGAGGGGCCGATGCCGTGCAGCTCCATCAGGGTGGAACCGCGGGCGGCCACCAGAGCCGCGTAGCGGCGCGTGCTCTTCTGCCGCTTTTCGCCGCGTCGCCGGGTTCGAGGGTGTGACCGTCTGTGACCTTCCTCGGGCGCGCCGGCGTCCGAAGCTGCCGAAGGTTGGGGAGGGCCATCGCATGGACGCGACGGGACCTGCGGCGGTCGCCTGCGTCTCGATCGCAGCATTGTGGTGGTTGAGGAGCCTGCTGTCGTCAGGCTGCTCGTAGGTGGCGGCGTGTGCCGTTGTCGGGTTGGGTGGTTTGCCAGCGGTCTTCGAGTGCTCTGGTGATGTCGGCGATCATGGTTGGTGTGACGTGGCTGTAGATGCCGCGGATTCCGGGTAGGCGGTGGCCGAGTCGGCGGGCTTGGGCGATTTCGGGGATTTGGTCTTCGATCATCCAGGTTTTGTGGGTGTGGCGGAGGTCGTGGAAGTGCATGCCTTCGATGACGGGTTCGGTGTGTTTGCGGGGGCTGCCGTCGACGGCGGGGCGGAAGACGCGGCGGGACATGCTGGAGCGGCGGAGGTAGGCGCCGCGGGCGCCGCAGAAGACGAGGTCGTGGTCGTGGCTGCCGAGGAGTTCTTGGAGGAGGGTGATGAGGAAGGGTGGGAGGTGGATGTCGCGGGCGGAGCCTGCGGTTTTGGGTGGGCCGAGGTAGAGGCGGCCTTGGACTTCGTGGAGGGCCCCGTGGTCGGGGTCGATGCGGATGAGGCCGTGGCCGAGGCGGGTGTTGGTGCGGGCGAGGCCGGCGAGTTCGCCCCAGCGCATGCCGGTGTAGGCGGCGGTGGTGACGAGGATCTGGTCGGAGCGGCGTTCGATGCGTCCGGTGATGGTGTTGATCTGGGTGGGGGTGGCGGTTGGGCGTTCGGGTCGTTCGCGGGTGATCACTTTGACTCCTTGGCAGGGGTTGTGGGGGATGCGGCCGTCGGCGACGGCTTCGCGCATGAGTAGTCCGAGTAGGGACATGACGCTGGCGACGCTGCTGTCGGCGAGGTGGGTTCGGAGTTGTTTGACGAAGACTTTGACGGTCTGGCGGGTGATCTTTGTGAGGGGTGTGTCGCCGAAGCGGGGGAGGATGTGGTTGCGCAGGTGGCTGCGGTAGGCGGCCCATTTCGCGTCGCCGGCGATGTGGCCGGCTTCCCAGATGGCGACCCATTCGGCGAGGGTGATGCGGCCGAGGGTGGGGTCGAGGTAGGTGTCGAGGGCCTGGTCGAGGTCGACCTGCTTACGCCGGATGTCTGCTGTTCTGTAGGTGGGGTGGGATGAGTCGGTGGTGACGGTGCCGTCGGGTAGTCGTAGTCGGACCCGGTAGCGGGTGCCGCGTTGTTCTATCCATGCCATGGGCTGCTCCCGCGTGATGTGTGGTCATCCGGGTGTGCATCCACGCTCCGGGTCGCCGGTGGTGGCAAGTCGCGGTCCCGGACGCCGGGCGCCGTTCGGCGGCGGGGGCGTCGGCCGGTGGCGGGTCGGGCGGCGTTGGTGATGATCTCGGTAAGGTCGGTGGGGGAGAAGCGCAGGTGCTTGCCGAGGAACGTGCACGGCACGGCCCGGGCGGCGGCCTTCTTACGCAGCCACGACTCGCGCACCTGAAGACGTTGAGCGGCCTCGGCAGGGGTGTAGAGCAGCGGCTGATCGGTCGACGGTGATGGTGTGGGGTCCGTGGTTCTGGTCGAACGTAGTTGGTCGTTGTCGGGTCGGTGCGGGTGTGATGGCGTTGCCACAGGAATCTCCTCCAGGAGAGGTGGTTGGTGCCGGCCGGGCCGGCGGGCAAGAGAGAGCGGCCGGTGCCGTGGTGGGCACCGACCGCTGACGGGCTGGCGAGAGTGGAATGTTGGCTGCCGCAAGGAGCAATGCTCAAGACCTGTGGATCGGCCGGGAAGGGGCGTACCTTCCCGGTGATCGATGTGTGTAGGTCTCGAGCAAGGCCGACGTTGGCGCGTCGGTCGGGAAGGCACGCCCGTGCTGACTGTAGTCGCCGAGGACGGACAACGACGCGATGGCGTCTCGCTGCTGGACGAGGTAGTCCGCGAGGGGGCGCGGCGGATGCTGGCCGCCGCCCTGGAGGCCGAGGTCGACGCCTATCTGGCGGAACTGGCAGATGAACGCGACGCGCGGGGCCGGCGCCTGGTGGTGCGTAACGGCCACGCCCAGCCGCGGCAGGTGATCACGTCGGCGGGGGCGATCGAGGTGATCGCGCCGCGGGTCAACGACAAGCGCACCGACCTGGTCACCGGGCAGCGTCGGCGGTTCCGGTCGGCGATTCTGCCGCCGTGGTGCCGCAAATCGCCGAAGATCGCGGAGGTTCTGCCGCTGCTGTATCTGCACGGCCTATCTACCGGGGACTTCGTGCCCGCGTTGGAGCAGTTCCTCGGCTCGTCCGCCGGTCTGTCCGCGGCGGCGATCACGAGGTTGACCGCGCAGTGGACCACGACTACCACGCCTGGCGCAAACGGGACCTGTCGCAGGTCGACTACGTGCACGTGTGGGCCGACGGCATCCACGTCAACGTGCGCCTCGAGGAGGACAAACTCTGTCTGCTGGTGATCGTCGGCGTGCGTGCCGACGGCAGCAAGGAGTTGGTCGCCTTGGCCGACGGCTACCGCGAATCGACCGGCTCCTGGGCCGATGTGCTGCGTGACTGCGCCCGCCGGGGCATGCGCGCCCCGGTCCTCGCGGTCGGCGACGGCGCGCTGGGGTTCTGGGCCGCGCTGCGGGAGGTGTTCCCCGACACCCGTGAACAGCGGGACTGGGTGCACAAGACCGCCAACGTGCTGGCCGCGCTGCCGAAGTCCGCGCATCCGGGCGCGAAGGCCGCCCTGGCCGAGATCTGGGGCGCCGAGGACAAGACCCACGCCCAACTCGCGGCAAGAAGGTTCGCCGACCTGTACAGAGCGAAGTTCGCCAAGGCCGTCGCGAAGGTCACCGACGACCTCGATGAGCTGTTGACGTTCTACGACTTCCCGGCCGAGCACTGGGTGCACCTACGCACCTCCAACCCGATCGAGTCGACCTTCGCCACCGTCCGGCACCGCACCCGCGTGACCAAGGGTCCAGGCAGCCGCGCCGCCGGCCTCGCGATGGCGTTCAAGCTCATCGAGGCCGCTCAGGACCGATGGCGGGCAGTCAACGCACCCCACCTCGTGGCTCTGGTCCGTGCCGGCGCCACGTTCGTCGGCGGTCACCTCGTCGAGCGCCCCGCCGAGCAGGCCGCAGCATGACCGACGGCGGCAGTCGGCCGCAGTGGCCCACCGACAAACTGACCGCGCTACGCGTCGGCCGGCGCTTGGTGACCGAGGTACCCGCCCGCGGCCCAGGCCGGCGAGCGTTCATCGAGATCCGACCGATCACGACCGCCGCCGATTCCGACGCCCGGCGACAGGGTTGGACCCGATCCGACCCTGACCGCACCTTCAAGCTGGAGCACTGGGACTACGACGCCGACCAGATCGCCGGCTTCGACCACGACATCGGCGCCGTCCTCGTGCAAACCACGACCGTCACCGGCGAGGCCGAGCTCGCCGCGGCCCTCGATGCATGGAACCTGCGACCCGAGCAGTTCCTTCACCCCTGGCAGACCGACGACCCGAGGTAGCAGACAAACTCACCAATCCACAAGTCTTGACGATTCCTCTGCCGCAAGGTGGGGCAGGGTTGTGTTTCGGCTTGAAGGATTCGCGTTGGCAGTCTCGCGACGAGCGCGTCCGCAACTCGTGACGCTCGCAGTGTCCATGCCGCCACTGACGAAGCATCGGACTACGGATCAGAAGGTTAGGGGTTCGAATCCCTTCGGGCGCGCAAGATCATAAGGCGTCCGACCTGCGGGAACGCGATCGGGCGTCTTTTGTTGATCGTCCCGTGTGGACGGTTGGGTGCTCGGTGGGTGCTCGTGCGACGAGCGTCCCTCGCGTCCCGCTCTGTCCGGTCGGGCGAGGCCCCGTCCACGGGCGTTTTGATCATGACCCCGTCGCGACGGCTGCACGCCCAAATGATGGGTGTTGCTGAAAAGGGGCGGCCGATCCCTGGTCGGAGCCCGCTCGGCGGGCTTCGAGGCTCAGCCCTACCCCGGCTAGCGACTGCCGCGCAGGCCGACGACGTCGCCGCCGAAGGTAGGGCCGACACCCGGCTGTACACCGCTGACGTGGGTCCTTGGCCGCCGCTCGCTTCGTCGAAGAAGTCGTCCATAGGTTGGGCCGGCACGTTGCCGCCCGGCCCCTCGACGCGCCCGTCCAGCGACAGGACCGCGGGAGCCACGAGCCCACGCATGACCCTAGGCGCCAAGATCGAGTGCACTGATCTGCCGCCATCCCAGCCCGCCGTCGTCACGCTCCGTAACGGGCTGCCGTGCGGGGTGACGTCCGGAACTGCCGAGTTGAGTGCGTCCCCAGTCCGGAGACCAGTGGGTCATGAAGAGCGGCAAGTCGCCGAGATGGCGACGAGCGGGCTATACGCCCAGCCCTCCCATCACGGTTACTTCTTGGCTGGTGAACTCGCCCGTGAGCATCGGCATAGCCTTGCCGATCGCCGCTTTGGCTTCGGGAAGCTGCAGGGAGGCGTCGTGCTTCTCCTTGCTCTGCCACACCTCGCTCACCCAGATCGTGACGTCGTCGGTGTCCGAGACGCTCACGACGTACAGGTCACATCCGGCCTTGCGTAGGCCATCAGCGCCGCTCAGCAGGATGTCCACGACGTCATTCCGGTGGCCCGGCTTGGTCTTCATCGATCCGATGTAGCCGTATGACATAGCAACTCCCTAACGCGGCGGCAAGCTGGTCACGTTCATGCGACGAGCGACGGAAAGTGGCTCGCAACGGAGAACGATTCTGCAGCTCCGAGCATACGGGATACGATCTTGGCAGCCGTACCACGGTGAGGATGCCGTCTCCCTTCGACTTTCTCCACGCTGCCGCCGAGCCCGTCACGGGTCCACCGGCGAGTCGTAGCCCAGGGCCGAGATGTGAAGATTTCTTGCAGGTGATTTGTGCTGGGTTCCGCTCAGACGGTCAACCGATCATGCTTACTCCGGTGATCGCCATCGTCGTTCTTGGTGCGCTGTCTGCTGTGGTGTGGTGGCTTGTTGCTCGTACCCGGCGGGTTGGCTGGACTGTCGGCCTGGCACTGGTCGGCTGGGCTGCCGTCGCGACCGTCGTCGTTACCGCTTTTCCACGTGCGCGGGCAGATGTATTCGTGGGCTACCTTCCCGTAGCCGTGGCCATCATCGGCGCGGGCCGAGCTGTCGAAAACCGGCGGCTTGGCGGGGACGAACGAGACCGAGCCTCGTTGCCCTACCGGATGGCGATCGCGCTGGCGTCGTTTGTCGCCTGCATCTGTGCGCCGTTCTCCTTCTACGTTTTCAACGGCGAGCCGTACCTTCCCTCAGCCGATGAACTGTTGCCGGTGCCGGCAGGTCTCACCGCCACAGTCGAGGAGCCAACAGGCCCTCCATGTGGGTCAGGTGCATGCAGTCGTTTAATCACCGTGACCGGCAGGCCCGGGCAATCGATGAGCGACGTGCATGAACAGGTCCGACAACATCTGATCAGTCGCGGGTGGAACCTCGAGCATGGCGATCAGTCCTGCCGGCCAACTGGCTGGCTACTTGACCAACATTCGATGTGCGTCAGCGTTTTCATCCACGAGGGCGCAGTACACGTGTCCTTTCAGGGGTGGCGGGCATGGCCCTAACAGCCCACCTTGACCCGAGACCCGAATCGCACTGTACAAGCCCGCGCCGACGCAGCCCTCACTCGCGTCTCAGAACACCCAACATCGACGAGCTGGCGTAACGCGCAGAGCTGCATCCGCATCTACCGCCATCCGCGCGCCTAGCACCGACCAGACTCGTTACGCTCGGTGCCTGGCCTCTGGTGTCGGTTGACGTCCGGACATGACGATGCTCGTCACTGCAACTCTTGCGGTCACAGCTCACATGCGATCCACTCTCACCAGTACGTCCGAGGCGATCTTCACAACACCGGATCAAGGCACTAGCCGGGATCCAGGCACACCACAACCTCGCCGGATGCTTGATCACCAGTATGTCGATCTGGGCCGGCTTACCGGCGTCGGCGCCACCGTTGCGGCAGTCCAGTCCGAGATCAGGGCACCGAACTCCCTCCGGAGGCGGTGTCAACCCGGTTGGCTGCAACCAATCGTCAACTCGAGCACCATCGATCGACCACGCTTCACGGCGTTCGTGTCGTCAGCGTCGAGTCCCAAGAAGTCAAACGAGGCGACGTCCTCTTTGAGCTGCGCGACGCTCAGCCGGCAAGACATATCCCGATACGGGATTCGATACCCCTCAGCAAGACACTGGAACAGCAGTCCGACCGTCGGGGCGACGGGCGGCGATGAGCCGAAATCGAAACCCGGCGCCTTCACTGCGGCGGCGACGTCGCTACCACTCGGCCTAACATAGACAAGGACGGTATCCTCCGCCCGGACGTACCTGTCCACCAGCCGAAAACCTTCCACCTCGACCTGATCGGCGTACGAGCCACCAACCTTCTCCTCCGCGCTGGATCCACAGGCGGCGGCAGCCAGGCGCACCAGTCTCAGCCGGATACCCCGACGTGACAAACGACCTCCCGATCACCAACGAGCCGCCAGCGTTCAGGCCATGCAACTGACGCAGGACGCGGACCACCCCCACCAGACTCCCGACCGCACCTCCACTGGCTACGCCTTCCCCCAAGCCGAGCCGCCCACCCACACCACAGCATTGACAAACCGACGGGCAACACCTCCGGCAACCACCACTCATCTCTGCGGCCTCCGCACCCGCCCCGCACGGACCGTAC
>NZ_JBDJAV010000087.1:0-16458 GCF_039649625.1 Plantactinospora sp. ZYX-F-223
CTAATCCTCATATACGCGTTACCACACCCGAAGGGGGTACAGGTCGAACAGGAGTGTTTCGAGTGAAGTAGTGAGGAGGCTGAGATGCCTGAGCGGAGTGCGATTGTGATCGGCGGTGGGATCGGTGGCCTCGCCGCGGCGGCAGGGCTGTCCCGGACCGGGTGGCGGGTGACTGTGTTGGAGCAGGCGCCCCGGTTCGCGCCGGTCGGTGCGGGCATCGCCCTGGCCCCGAACGCCGTGCGGGCGTTGGACTGGCTCGGCGTCGGTGACGTACTGCGGGAGTGCAGCGTCGCCACCGGCGGTGCGGGGCTGCGTACGATCTCCGGGCGGTGGCTGCTCCGCAGCACCGTGGAGCAGCTCACCGCCCGGCAGGGTGTGCCCGCGTACCTGCTGCACCGTGCCGACCTGCACCGGATGCTCGCCGACGCGGCCAGCCAGGCCGACCTGCGTACCGGGCACCGGGTCACCGGCGTGGTCACCGGGCCGGACCGGGTCGAGGTGCGGTTCGTCGCCGAGGGGCAGTCTGGCACGGCGACGGCCGACCTGGTGGTGGCCGCCGACGGCGTGCACAGCGTCGTCCGGCCTGCGGTGTTTCCCGAGCATCCCGGCCCGGCCTACGCCGGGTACATCACGTGGCGGGGCCTGGCGCCGGCGGCTGCCGCGCCTGCCGACCTACCGGCGATCGTCCAAACCCTCGGGCCCGGGCTGGGATTCGGGGCAGGGCCCCTCGCGGACGGTCGGGTATACTGGTTTTCCGTCCACACCGCACCGGAAGGCGCCCACACCGGCGACAACCTGACCGACGTCGCCAACGTGTTCGCCGGCTGGCACGACCCCATCCCCGCCGTGCTGGCCGCCACCCCGCCCGAAGGGCTGCTGCGGCACGACATGTACCACCTCGCCACCCCGCTGCCCAGCTACGTCGCCGGGCGGGTGGTGCTGCTCGGCGACGCCGCCCATGCCATGACCCCCGACCTTGCCCAGGGTGCCTGCCAGGCCCTGGAGGACGCGGTCACGCTCACCGCGCTCACCGCCGGGCCGGGCGACCTGGCCGCGGCGCTGGGCGGCTACGACCGTGCCCGCCGCAAGCGCAGCCAGGACCTGGTCCGCGTCTCGGCCCGCACCGGCCGCCTGCTCATGACCGCCAACCCCATCGCGGCCCGGTTGCGTGACCTGGTGGCCTGGTCGTTGCCCACCGCGGTGTTCCTGCGCGCCACCGCCGGCACTTTCGGCTGGCGGCCACCCGCCCGGCCAACGCTGACGGCCGAAGTCGGGTGACCTCGATGATTACGGTGAGGCCGCCGGCACCGTCGGTTTCGACATTGTCGTTGGTGGTGTGGTGCGCAATGTGGCAGTGCAGCAGCCATCGGCCCGGCTCGCGGGCGGTCCAGATGACGTCGTGGCGCTGCCCCGGTCCGACGTTGACGGTGTCGGCGTCGAACCGGGCGGTGGGTCGCAGTGGGATGCCGTCGATCGCGGCGACGGTAAACGGGCCGCCGTGGATGTGCATTGGGTGGATGAAACCGTTACTGGTGCCGATGAACCGCACCAGCAGCCGCTGCCCTACCCGCATCCGGATGGTGTCGGTGGCGGGGTAGGACTTGCCGTTGATGGTGAAGAAGTTCGGTAGGGCACCGTCCATGGGCATTGCGGGTAGGTCAGCCCCTCGCGTTCCAGCCACTCCTGCGGCTGCACGGTGTACTCCTGGTCCCACTCGACCGGCTGCACGACCACTGGCTGCTGTTCCCGACCAGGATCGAATCCCACCAGCGGGAGAAGAGCACCACCAGGCGCAAAGGCGAGGTCCGGACCGCAAAGAGCACGGCCACTGACCTGGCCGCGTTCGTGGCCTGGGTGAACAACCACGCTGCGGCGATGGGCGCAGACCCGATCCCGGTAGACGATCGCGGGCCTCTGAGCGCCTCCCGGTTCCGTCTCACGCTGGCCTGGTGCATCCGCCGCCGCCCTCGCGGCTTGGTCGCCGGCGCGATCCAGTACGGGCACGTCCACACCCGCTTGTTACCAACAGTGACAGTCTGACGCTTGTCATCAGTTGTCGATAACGTGCACTGACCTGCAAAGACGTTCCTTTGAAGCGATCGCTGACTGTCACTGGTTGTCGATCTGGAGCAGGGGTTTTCGGGGGGTAAACAAGGGGCGGGTTGATCATGTAAGCCGACGGGACGGACCGTAACGCTGTTCGGACATGTCAGGTTGGCCTGGTAGCAGCGCCAGGGTGGTACTGACCGAGTACATCCGACACTTCAATCACCATCGCCCTCACCAAGGCCGCGGGCAGGTACCGCCCAACCGTGGGCCATCGTGATGCCGATCGACGGCGTTGTCCCACCCGACGAACCGGCGGGGTCATCCACGAGTACCACCGGACCGCTTGACGGATCTATGAACTCGCAGGTCAGCAACCGGAACTAAGTTTTGGCAGCCTACACGCGCCGTCCAGAACAGGGTGATGGTCGCTCTCTGACCCCGTACGCCGACGGGCCCGCGCCGGTGCCGGACGTCGACACCGGCCGGGCCCCGCCGCCCCGGCTCAGTCGGTCGGCCGGGAGACCACCTCCAGCGCCGGGACGCTGCTGGTCGCCTGCTGGGTCACCACAAACAGGTACTTCAGGTCGGCGGACCAGGCCAGACCTCGGGGCGCCGCCACCTCGCCGCTGTCCAGGTCAACCCTCTTCTCCGGTACGACGCCGCCCACCTCGTAGACCAGGACGTCCTCCCGGCCGCTGGTGTTGCGGCCGATGGCGAGGTACCGACTGTCCGCTGAGGCGGTCACCGAGTTGGGGCGGAACCCGGTGGCGTACGCCCCGCGCCGGGCCAGGTCCGCCGGGGCGAACGCCTCGGCGTGGTCCCGCGACCCCGAGGCGGTGAACAGGGTGGCCCCGTCCGGGCTCAGCGCGAGGTCGGCGAGGCTGCTGCCGACCACGTCGCCGCTTGCGCCCTCCGTCAGCTCGACACCGGCCACTGAAAAGACCCGTACCGTCGACAGGCTCAGCGAGAGCTGCCCGGCGACGAGCGGGCCGGCGTCGGTGGTCACCGCGCTGAGCAACGGTGCCCGCTGGAAGATGGCGCCGCCCTGCCGGTCGAGCGTGATGGCCGGCGGGGTCGCCGCGGTGTCCAGCGCGCCAATCTTTCCGGTCCAGTCGGTCTCGCAGCCGTAGCCGAACCAGATGGTGGTGCCGGTCCGGGCCAGGTGGGTCGGGCAGGTCTGCGGCCCGACCGGGTAGCGGGCCGTCTCGGCGTACGTGGTGGTGTCGATCGCGGAGATGGCGTCGCCGCTGGCCAGGGCGGCGTAGAGCGTGGTGCTGTCGGCGCTCAGCGCCAGGCCGGTCGCTCCCGGCTGGCCGGTGATGGTCTTCTTCACCCGCCCCGAGAAGTCAGTCACCACGATGCCGTTGGTGGTCGCGCCACCGCTGAGGAATACGCGGTCGTGGACGTCGTCGACCACGATGTCCCCGTAGTTCGGCAGCGGCAGCCGGTCGTCGCTCGCCTTGGCCGGCCCGCCTGCGGCGGCGAGGACCAGCGCCGCCAGCACTGATCCGGTTGCCATTCGGAGGGTGAACCTGCGCATTTTTCCCACTCCTCTCGTCAGTCGCCTCTAGAGTTCCGGATTTCTGTCAAGTAGGGGCCAGGCGTTCATAGAGCTCCACCCACCGGTCGATCCGCGCAGTCAGATCGGGATTCGTCACGTGGCCGCGCACCCGGTCAAGTGACGAAATCACCCGCTCCAGATCCTGGAGCGCCCGCATTTCTTCGTCAGCTGGGCCGTCGATGCCCTCCCGAAATTCTCGACTACGCCTCTCGGCGGCTTTAATTGCCTCTTCTTCGGTCAATGGAATCGCGGCTATCGCCGCCCGGGCCGAGCCATCTGGGGTTACCTCGTCGGGGAGCCCAGGGGGCGGGGTGCCGAACCGCAGTGCCATTGCCGCGAACCTGAGCAGCCAGTACGCGGCGTGCGGTGGATCGACCTCCCCCATTATCGTACCCAGTTCGACGATGGACACGGCGAACGCAAAGGAATCGGAATCTGCGGGCTCGCCCCGTACCAGCCTCGCCGAGACCTCTGTCTCCGCCGATCCTAGGACGGAAAACCACCACTGGATCCCGGTGCCCGTCGGATAGGTGCTGCGGATCCACTCTGCTCGCTGGTCTGGGGGAAGGTTGCGCAGCCGGTTGTATTGCTCTCGTTGGGCGGTCATGATCAAGCGCGGCCTCCGTAATCCCTCCATGCCCTGAGCGGTATCCTAACGCCGGCCGACAAGAATGCGTCGGAACCGCGTTGGAGGAAGGTCTGAGAGCATGCCGGGCAGGGAGTGTAGTGTCCGGTCCAATTGTCAAAAGAGGTCACCCGTCCACCTCGCACCGTCATCTGGCCCGCCCCGAGTACCGCACTTCCGCCGGTGATCACGGTGTGCTTGATTCCTTCCAGGGCGGGCGCGATCCCGAGTCGTCCGGCATCGTCGAGCGCCCAGATGAAATCGCCGTCCCTGCCCAATGCGGCGGCAAAGTCATCCGATCCCGCAAACGTCGGGGTAACCCCCCGGATATCGGCCTCCATCAGTTCGAATGGCAGCTCGTCCGGTTTGCTGTTCGGCACCGGATCGCAGTTGTGCACAAGTACCGGCTCGGTGCCCATGGCGACGTAGTAGGTGTGTAGCCCCTGCACGGTCAGGTTGTGCACCCGCTGCTGCTGGGTCCAGGACCGTACGGAGAGGACCTGGACCAGGTCCCGGTCGTCCGTACGGAGCCAGTCTCCGATCGCCAGATCCTTGGCGTCCGCCCAGCGCCCCTCGGCGTCAAGCCAGAACGGGTGGCCAGCGGTGGCGATGACCGTGCCGGTGGCGTCGCCCCGGACCCCGTCGGTGTCGATGGTGACCTCGACCAGATCCTTCGCACCGTCGCCGACGATCAGCGCGACAACCGGCCGGGACTCGGTCAGCCCGGTGACCGGGTCGGTCGCCAGTACCTGGTCGCCGACCTGGACGTCCTCGATGGGCTTGCTGGTGCCGTCGGCCAGCACCACGGCGGTGCCGGGGACGAAGCTGTTGGGGCAGCCCGGCGGCTTCGGTGCGGCCGGCGGTGCCTGGGGTGGCGGCGGGGGTTTGGCCGGTCCGGCTGGCGCGTTTCCGCCGGCCGGGGCGTTGCCGGCGGGTGGTGTGTCGCCGCCGCCCTTGGCCGGGGGAGCGGGTGGGGCGTCCCCGCCGGTCTTCGGTGTGGGTGCCCCCTTGGCGCCGGCGGCCACCTCGTCAGCGCCCTTCGCACCGGCCTGTACCGCGTCGACGCCGGCCTTGCCGTACTTGCCGGCCTTCACGGCGGTTGCCGCGTATCCGGCGAGCGGGATCGCGGAGGTGAACGAGAGCGCGGCGTCGACGTAGTTGCCCTCGGCGGCGTACCAGATGCCGTTGGCGATGTCGGCGACCTCGCCGACCACGGGCACCAACCCGACCACGTCGAGTGCGGCGTGGCCGATGTCGCTCCAGGACGGCCAGTGCCCGGTCAGGTCGACCATGCTGATCGGGTTGCCGCCGCCGAAGGAGTACCGGTTCATCGTGAACGGGTTCGTCGACAGCGAGAGGTCCGACAGTGCGCCGTTGTAGAGGTCGAGGGAGAGGAACCGGTTCTCCCCGGGGCTGTAGTCCCGCAGGCCCATGTCGTAGTTGCCGGAGGCGGAGTCCCAGCGGGCGGTGTTGAACCGGTAGACGTTCTCCGGCTCGGCGTCCGGGTTGCCGGGGTCGGGCTTGTCGGCACCGGTGAAGGAGTCGGTGTCGTCGCCGCCGTACGCGGTGTAGCCGTAGGTGGCGCGGTTGTTGCCCTCCTCGTCGGTCAGGCTCTCCACGTCGGCGTGTGCGTTGTAGCCGTGGTACGACTGCTCCTGCTCGCCGTCCTCCGGGACGCTGAGCTGCCCGAGCAGCTCCCCGAAGGGGGAGTATTGGTAGGACTTGCGCAGTTCGCCGTCGACCCGCTCGGTGAGTACCTGCTGGGTCAGCCCCAGGTAGTCCAGGGTGGTGGTCTTGGCGTCATCGCCGCCCGCCTTCGCGGTCCGGCTCACCGTCCGGTCCAGCGGGTCGTACGCGTACCGGGTGCTGCTGGCGACGGCCCCGCTGCCTCGGCGGTATTCGGCGGTGCGGTCGAAGCCGTCGTAGATGTAGCGCTCGGTCTGCTCGCCGCCGGTGCTGATCCGGCTAAGCCGGCCGAACGGGTCGTAGCCGTAGACGAAGGTGGTGTCATCGACGGTGGAGGAGGCCAGCCGGTTGCGGTCGTACCGGAAGGTGGTGGTGTCGTCCTTGGTCTTCTGCTCGATGATGTTGTTGTTGGCGTCGTGCCGGTAGGTCTCGGTGGACTTTTCGTCGCCGTCGGTGCCGGACTTGGTCACCGTACGGACCCGGTCGCGCGGGTCGTACTCGTAGCTGAAGACGTCGTTCAGGTAGGCGCTGTGGTCGTCGGCGTTCTGCCGGCGGGCGGTGTCCTTGGTCTTGTGCGAGTTGGCGTTGTATTCGAGCGTGTGCTCGTTGACCACCGTGCCGCCGGACTTCTTCTCCACCTGGTGCCGCAGCAGCCCGTCGAGGTAGTACTCGAAGTCGACGGTGTTGCCGTTCGGCTTGACCTGCTGGCGTACGTGGGACCGGGCGGTGTAGCTGAACGTGGTGACCTGGTCCTCGGCGCCCTCGCCGGTGGCCCGGTTGGTGATCCGCTCCACCAGGTCCCGGGCGTCGTACGTGAAGCTGGCGGTCTGGTCGTCGTGCTGCCAGGCCGAGATGTTGCTGTTCGGGTCGTACTCGTAGCGGGTGGTGTTGCGCAGCGCGCCGTCCTTGCGCTCCTCGATCGAGGTCGCGCGGTCCAGCGTGTCGTATCCGATGGTGTACTCGTCGGTCCGCGCACCGGGGCTGGCGTCGGTGACCTGTGTCAGGTTGTCGTTGACGTCGTACCGGTGCTGGAAGGTCTTCCGCTCGGTGTCGATGTCGCCGCTGTTGTCCCGGACCAGCCGCACCGCGTCAGCCACCACCGGGTTGTCGGCGTCGCCAGCGAGGGTTATGTTGCGGAGGTTGTCCTCGGTGAAGGCGAAGCGGCCGAGGCTGACCCACTCGCCGGTGTCCTGGGTCTGGTCGACGGTGCGGGTGGTGCTGCCGCCGTTGTGCTCGACGGTGTAGCGGGCGTTGGTCGCGGCGCCGCGCGGGAACCGGACGGCGACGTCGTAGTTGCCGCTGGCCGGGATGTCGGCCTTCCAGGTGAAGCTGCCCTCGGTCGCGGTGGCGACCCGGTAGTCGTACCCTTCGTGGTCGGCGCCGTCGCCCTCGACGGCCCGCCAGCCGCCGGCGGTCTCGGTGTGGTTGGCGTCAGAGTTGTCCACCAGCACGACGTGCTGGCCGACCGGCACCCCGTCGTCTGAACGGGACTTCAGCTTGCCGTTGAGGTGGTATTCCCAGGACATGGTGCGGCTGGAGCCGCCGCCCGCGCTGAGGAAGGTGCGGGAGGTCTGCGCCCCGACCGCGTTGTAGTCATAGTTAGTGCGGATGCCGAACGGGTCGATTGAGCTGCGCAGCCAGCCGTTGTCGTAGTAGGTCTGCCGGGTGACGTTGCGGACGCTCTGCCCCTCCGACGGCGGCGCGCTGACCTCGGTGAGCTGGCCGACCTGGTCGTACCCGTAGAAGATCTTGTCCGGCGTGTTGACCGTCTCGTCGTCCGCGGCGAACGGGAGGTGCTTCTCCTTGATCCGGTTCAGTTCGTCGTAGACGACGGTCTGCACGAAGTCGTTCGGGTCGGGGGTCTCCGTCCCGCGTGGCATCGTGGTCCGGGTCGGGTTGCCGACCTGGTCGTACTCGTAGCGGCTGGTGAAGTAGCGGATGTCGCCGCCGTCGCGGGAGTGCGGCGTGCGGGTCTCGATGACCATTCCCCGCTCGTCCAGGCGGGTCAGGCTGGTGTTGCCCTCCTGGTCGGTCGTCTCGACGACGTTGCCGTCCCGGTCGTACCGGACGCTGGCCCGGTGCCCGGCCGCGTCGATCACGGCGGTGACCCGGTGGTTCAGGTCGTACTCGTACTTCGTGGTGTAGTCGTTCGGGTCCGGGGTCTGGTTCTTCTTCGGGTCGACCTCGGTCACCAGGTTGCCGACGGAGTCGTACGCGGCCGTGCTGCGGTGGCCGAGCGGGTCGGTGACGGTTATCCGCCGGTTCAGCTCGTCGTAGGTGTAGCGGGTGACGAAGTCGTTAGGGTCGTCGCGGGTCAGGGTTCCCTTGGGGCGGGTCTCGGCCAGCAGGTTGCCGACCGGGTCGTAGCGCAGCGTGCTGGTCTTCGCCGGCTCACCCGGCGATTCGCGGGGCGCGGTCAACGCCACCAACTGGTCGTTCTCGTCGTACCCGGCGGTGGTGACCGCGCCGTTGGCGGCGGTCAACGTGATCATGTTGCCGTTCGCGTCGTACTTCGGGCCGGGCGTGACGATGTACTCGCCCGCCGCCGCGTCCTTCGGGATCCTCGTGGTCAGCGGGCGGTTGAGGATGTCGTAGGTGAAGGTGCGGGTCTTCTGCCGGGCGTCGACGGTCGACACCACGTTGCCGGTCGCGTCGTAGCTGAAGAAGCTGGAGCAGCCGAGCGCGTCGGTGATCCGCCGCGGGTAGCCGTTAGCGTCGTAGTCGGCGTACGTGGTCGGGTTGCCGTTGGCGTCGGTGGTGGTGACCAGGTGGCCGAATTCGTCGTAGGCGTACCGGCTGGTGTAGTCGCCGTCGGCCGGGCTCGCCGTCCCCTTCGGATCGGTGACCGCGACCAGATTGCCCCGGTCGTCGTAGACGAACTGCCAGCGCCGGCCCTCCGGGGAGGTCTTCTCGGTCAGGTCGGCGACGTGCCCGTCGAGGGCGAACCGGTAGCCGAGCCGGGTCGGCGGGTGGTCGTGCGCGTTCGCCTCGGCGTCCCGGATCTCCAGCGGGTAGCCGGTCTTCTGGTCGTAGACCCAGGTGCTCAGCGCGCCGTTGTGCTCGCGCAGCCGGACCACGTTGTTGTCGGCGTCCCAGACGAGCTGCGTGACCTCGCCCTTGGCGTTGGTCAGCCGTTCCACCCGGCCGTAGCCGTCGAGCAGGAAATGGGTCGGGTGGCCGTTGGCGTCGGTCACCGTCGCGGTCAGCTTCGAGCCGTCCGCGCCGTCGGCATCGGCGTACCCGAAGTCGGTGCCATGCCCCCGGCGGTCGGTGAGTTCGGCGACCCGGCCACGCAGCAGTGACCCGGCGCCGCTGTCGTGGTACGCGATGTCGGTGTGGTTGCCGTTCGGGTCGACGGCCCGGACCAGCCGGCCGTCGTCGTAGTGGAAGCCGAAGGCCCGCGCCTGCGGGGTGCCGGCGCCGTCGACGATCTCCTGGAGTTCCCCGTCCTCGTTGTAGGTGAAGGTCAGCGTGCGGCCGGAGACGTCGGTGATCGAGCGGAGCTGGTGCACGATGTTGGCGTTGGTCAGGTTCTGCGCCAGCCGCTTGACCAGCCCGTCGAAGTACGCGTAGTCGTCACCGGGCTGGTAGTAGTCGAGGGTGAGGGTGCGCCGCCCGGTGGCGTCGACCAGCCCGGTGAGCATGCCGGTGTGCCGGTTGCCGATGGTGGCCTGCGCGTACTCGAAGGTCAGCTCGTTGCCGTTGCGGTCGACCGTCGCGGTCTGGTAGCCGCGCTCGTCGAAGTACATCCGGGTCCGGTCGGGGCCGGTGATCGACCAGCGGCGGGCGTCGTCGTCATCCCCGGTCCGCTGTAGCAGCAGGTTGACGCCGGCCGGGCTGTCGTAGGTCCACTTCGCCCGGTCGAGGCTGTCGTGGCGGTTCAGAGCGAAGTGGTGGCCGGTGCCGTCCCCGTCGACCAGCGTCACCCGCTCCGGGTCACCGAGCAGGCCGCCCTGGAACTCCAGCGGTGAGCCGAGCCGGGTCAGCGTGGAGGTGGCCAGCGACCAGCCGGGGCCGAGCGAGGAGGTCGAGCCGTCCTGGCTGTTGTAGGCGAGCCGGACGAAGGTGACCGGCCCCCGGCTGGGGTTGGCGATCGGGCTGTAGTCGAGAACGGCGTTGCCGGAGAAGGCGTTGACGGAGAGACCGGCGCCGGCCCCGGTCGCGGTGCCGGCGTACTGGTAGAAGTGCTCCAGACCGAGCTGGTTGGAGGTGGGGTGCTCGACGGTGACGTCCTGGCGCAGCGGCGCCACGTCGGCGGTCTCGGAAAGCCAGGTGCGGCGATCCCGGTCCCGCAGGTCCCAGGCGAGGACGTACCGCTCGCGATCCTGCCCGAGCAGGCTCTCGCTCGGGGCCTTGACCTTCGTCTCGACCAGCACCGACGCCCCGGGCGCCAGGTCCGTCGGCAGCGCAGTCTCCAGCCGGTTCGACCCCGTGGTCTGGTCCCGGCCGTCCGGGCCGAACCAGCGGTACGACAACACGTAGGTGCTCTTCGGCAGGGTGCCGGCGGTGATGTTCCGGACGGTCACCTGGACGGGGTACTCGTCGGAGGGAATCATCCGGCGCGGCGCGTCGGGTGCCGAGTAGGCGCCCTCGACCCGGAGCGCGGCCGTGCGCAGCGACCGGGGAACGGGCGCCTGCCGGCTGGCGGTCGTCGCCGGGGAACGGGTCGGCGCCGGACAGGACGCGACCGCTGGCCGGGGACCGTCAGAGCCGGGTTGCCCGTCCGGCCGGACCCTGGCGGCGGGCGCCGCCGTGGCGACCGGTGCCGGTGTGACGGCCGCCAGGGTCAGCACCAAGGTGGGCAACAATCCGAAGCTGATGAATCGTCTGAAACGCGCCACGCCACCCCTACCCTTCGTCAGAATGTCCTGGCCGTATCGATCGGCCAGATCGGTCACCAGGAACCGATCAGGGCATGACGAGATCAGTGCACGAGGAACTCGGCGCACCACGAATTCAGGGCATGCCAGATCAGCGCATGGCGAAGAATGCGCAGGTGAATAGCAGACACTGCGGCCGAACGCTGCGGCCCGCGAGAGCGAAATGATCGTCCTATCGGCGCCGAAGCGCCCGAATCCACAGTGGTCGAACTAGAGTCGCGACCATCGGCCCTCAGGTCGACCGGGCCCCCGTGTACCCCCTTCCATCGACCCCCGGACATCTGGGTGAAAGGCTATCGATGGATACAACACTTTGCGACCCCGTCTACTGTCGGGTATTCGCACCTTCTGATGCGCCGTCGCGAGGGCGAGGTCAGTTCAGATGAACGTCTGGAACATGATGTCGACCTTCGATGCGGCGCCTCCGCAGTCGCTGAAGTTGTCGTGGCCACCGGCCGCGACCTAGTCGACAACCCCGAGTCCGGCTACGACCGTGCCGAACGGCAAGTAGCTCGGCGGAAACTCACCACCCCGGAAGACGATGAAGAACCCCCGCCTCACCGCTCCGTACAGGGCGATTGCGTAGTCCTGGAATGAGTGGTTGGCCTGGGAACTATGTGGACGGCCGGGGTGGTCAGGGCTGTGAGGCGGTGTGGCGCCTCGGTGATCATGGAATTGCTGAGACCCTCACGACTCCGAGCAAGGACCACACCCGCTGATGTCATCTTCGCTGATCGACGCTGTCCGCCCCAACCCGACCGGCGGTATCGACGTACCCGCTGGCCTGGGAGAGGATGGGCGGTAGAATCTGCTGCACGCCCTGGCCGCGGTTCCCGATCTGCGGCGGCGACGTGGAGTGCGCTATCGGCTGGCCAGCCTGCTTGCCGTGGCGGTGTGCGCGGTGCTGGCTGGAGCTACCACATTCGCCGCGATCGCGGACTGGACGGCCGACCTGGACAAGCCGGCCCGCCGCCGTCTCGGCTTCACCGGCCGCATCCCAGTAAGCAGCACGGTGTGGCGGTTCCTGATCCGCATCGACGCGCAGGTGCTGCAGGCGGTGCTGACCGGCTGGCTACTAGGGCAGCCGTACTTCGAGATGTTGAGCTGTTGATGGTCGCCGATCGGCTCTGTGATCATGTTCCGGCGTCGTAAGTAGGTGCGCCGGTGCGTCCCGAACACGCCATACTTCGTGTCATGGGCGTGCGTAGCGGCTGGCGGGTCTGGCCCGATCATGAGCGGTACGGCGTGCCGTCTCCGGGTGGTTGGGACGTGCCTGCCGGCACGATGCCGGGCTGGAACTGGACACCCCCAGGCGGGTTACGACCACGGCTGGAGCGCGTTCCACGTTGGGTGCGGATCTGGTACGGGCTGCCATTCATCGACCGGTACGCGCATGTGTGGATGTGGGGCGGGGGCGGCTGGGAAGTGGATGCGCCACCAGGTGCTGCCGGTCCTGATGCTGCCCGTGTGCGCGAACCGCTACGACCGCCCCCGACGTGTGTGCCAGGGGCTGCGGAACGCATCCCTGACTCCCAGGTCGCCAATCAACCTCTGCAGGGAACCGTCCCGGTGCGCGGAGTGGTGCCGACGGCGACGCCCACGGTCGGATAGGCGGGGTGGAGACGAGGCGGCCACCGCGTGATCATCCGGTGTTGTGTCGACAACGAAATATCACGAGATGGCCGCTGCGGCCATGCTAGAGGCCGGGCTGGCCGAGGAGAAGCTCGCTGAGCTGGTGGGGCGTCTCGGTGTGCACTTCGCCCGGGTCGAGCCGTTCGCCCAGGCCGGCAAGTACGTGCGCGGCTTGATGAGCGACCTGCCGCGCAAGAACTGCTGGACATTGGCCGAGTACGCCGGGGACCGGACCCCGGACCGGATGCAGCGGCTGCTGGAACGCGCCTGCTGGGACACGGTGGCTGCGATGGGCACGGTACGCAACTTCGTCGTCGAGCACTTGGGCGGCGACGGCGGGCTGGCCGTGCTGGTGCTGGACGAAAGCGGCGATGAGAAGACCGGAACCGCCACCTGCGGGGTCAAACGGCAATATGTCGGCTGCGCTGGCAAAGTCGCCAACGCGGTCAACTTCGTCAACGCCGCCTACAGCACGCCGCGCGGCCACGCCCTGATCGGATCTGGGCTGTATATCCCGGCCGAGCACCTCGACGATGAGGGCACCCGCGCGAGGATGGGCATCAACCCCGATCACAAATTCAAGACCAAAGCCGCAGTTGGGCGCCGACCTGCTCACCAGCGCGCTCGACGCCGGCGTGCGCATGGACTGGTGCACCGCCGACGCGGTCTACGGCCGGGACCGTGGCCTGCGCGAGACCTGCGAGAAACGCGAGATCGGCTACAGCCTCGGCGTGCCCTGCTCATTTCGGATCCGGCTGCCGTCAGGTACCACCATCCGCGCCGACGCTGCGCTGAAAATCCTCACCGCGCGGGCCTGGCAGATCGCCTCCTGCGGGTCGGGCTCCAAAGGAGACCGCCGGTGCGGCCCGCCTGCTCGGCGACATCGCAGACATCGCCCGGTTCGGTGACCGGCGGGGCGCACGCCAGATGAAGCCACACCAAACTGCGATGGGCAGCCGCGATGAGAGCGACCCCACCGGTCACCTCGACCAAGCCTGGCCGGGCTGCGGTCGTATCACCAGTCAACAGGTAGCCGATGACAGTGCGTCGTAGGCAGCGTGCGTCCGGATCCGCGTGCGGATGCTTCTAACCGCTCGCTGATGCCGTTTGCGTCGGGGTGGAGACGGCCGCCTCGTACCTGAGCAAGGTATCGACGAATGTGCGTTGTTGTGCTGGGCTCAGCGGCGCGAGTGCCTGTCGCCATGCATGGGCACCCGGAGACAGCCATTGGGCGATGGCGGGACGGCTCTCAGGGCTGATGTCGATGATGCGGCGGCGGCGGTCGGCGTCGTCCTCGCGCCGTACCAAGACTCCTCTGCGGCTCAGATCGCTCACGATCAGGCTCACCGTGGTCGGTGCCACACCCAGCATCCCGGCCAGTTGGGAGACGGTCAGCGGACCGTCGAGTAGGAGCAGGGACAGCATCGACAGGTGTCTCGGCGCCAGCTCAAGCGACCGTAGCTGTTCCGGCAAGGGCAGCCGTTTGACCCTACCGACCAACCTTGGCATCACCAGGAGCAACTCCCTGACCGTGTCGTCCGTGGTGTCAGGCGTTGACATCCGCCCACCTCCCGAATACCTTTGTAACCAAAGCTAATTTGCGATCAAATCATTCACGGAGGATGGTATGCCTCACCTCAGCGTGCATGTGCTGGAGAGCGACCTGGCCGGCCGTGAGACCGCACTGATTCGGAACCTGACCGACGCGGTCGTCGCCGTCTATGGGGAGTGGGCCCGAAGCATCGCGGTCGTGCAGTTGATCGGCCTGCCGCCCAACCGTTGGGGTATCGGCGGCAACCCAGCAGAAGCACCCTCACCCAGCGTCACGTTCGGCATCAGGGAGGCGGCGTTCAGCCGACCCGACGCCGACGAGATCGTTGCCCGCCTCGTGTCCGGGGTCACGGACGCCATCGTCGACGTCCTCGGGGAGCGCGTCCGCGCCGGCCTCACGGTCGAGCTTGTAGGCACCCCGGCCGGGCGCACAGGAATCGGCGGAGTTGTCGTCACGTCATAGGGATCAATCAAGTGCCGGAGCCGGTTACGAGCATCCAACAACACTCGATCGGCGCGCTCTACTGCCGCCGTCCGTGCGCGCTCCACCGGCCGGAACCGCCACGTTCCGTTGGCGGCTCCCGGACGCCGGCCGGCGTCGGGATTTGCTGAGAAGCGTGGCGTCCTGAGGTGCGAGCCGAAGGTTGGCATGGATGGGCGGTGCTTGCGGTCTGCAGTCGGACAGGGCACCGCGCACCCGTGTCGCTGCTGCGCGTTCATGGTCCATACACTGCGTCCCTCGGCTGCAGGTGCCGATCCGGTGCGGGAGTGCGATGTCGGTGGTCTTCGCGATGCGGAAGGTTTGGGTGCCGTCCACGACGGATCTGTCTGGGGAACGGCGCCCTCTGTGGTGGACGGTCGGTCCGTCGGGAGCGCTTGCCGTCCTGTTCGTCGAACGACGTCAGTTGAAGAAGATCAGCTATATCAAGGGCTGGGTGGGCTGGGTTCCCGCGGGTCCCTTCGACGGCGTGCTCGTGATCCGCCAGCCTGACGGATCGGTGCAACGCCGAACCTTGGAGGCGATCCCGAGACGGCCGAGCCACATCGCGCTCCTTCCGGATGCCCGGCTCCTGATTGCAGACGGTCGCGCGGGTCGGGATGACACGGACGCGTGGGCGCCAAACGCCTCCGTGTTTTCCCTCGAAGGTGAGGGGCGGACGACATTCTGTGTTGGCGATGACACCGACGTTCTGATCACCGACCATGGCGGATCGATCTGGACGGCCTACGGCGATGAAGGCATCTACGGGGGGCATCCGCAATCAGCGGCTGGGCTTGCCTGCTGGGACGATCAAGGCCAGGTCGTCTGGACTCCGAACGGCCGGTTGCCCGAATGGCCGCTGGCCGGTTGTGCCGCCGCCACCGAGGGCGACCACGTGTGGTTGGCCTGGTACTCCGGCAACCGCAACGGCGACACCTTCTTGACGCGGATTACCCCGCTCACTGGTGAGGTGGTCAGCTGGCTCAGTCCCGTACCGTCGCCCGACGGGCTGGCGGTACGCGGCAACCGCGCGATCCTGACCCGGCGGAACCACAATCAGCGATCGACTGAAGCGTTCCGCGCCGAGCTGGTCGGGGCTTCCTGGGCCGTGACGGACCGACACATGGCGCAGGTGCCCGGCCGCGTCGTGCTGCGGTGCGGCCAGGGACGCGACGGCTTCCTGTGGCTTCGTGCCGGTGATACCTGGCTCGGTATCGAGGCGTGAGCGCTGGGACTTCTGCGGCACGACCGGCTGGCTGCCAAGCCTTGAGAGGTTAGGAAGGACTGACTGACCGAGACGCACGGATCTGCCGCAGAGCACGCGCGGCGGTGGCTGCGCACGGGTCACAGAGCGTGGGCATCGTACGGCTGGCGCGCCGTCCGATCATGCCGACGTGCGTATGCTTGACGGGTGTAAAGGGCTACTGGGATGAGCGCGTCAGCTGGCCGGTGCCCACCCATCGCACCACGAAGCGGCGGGACTGGGGGACAGATAGCACAACCCCCATCGCCAGAAGCCAGCCAACGCCGACAACGAACGGATCCGGTGTCGGGGAGGCGAAGGCCACCAGAAGCCAGCTCAGGACGGCGAGCGCCAGCAATCGGACGATCACCACGATTGCAGCCGTGATCCTCATGCCTGGAGCATCGCACATCGAGGAAAGACGTTGGGTTATCGAAGCGCCTACCCGCAATGTCCGGGCAGCCCGCTCAGATGACTGGCCGAGATCTCCTACAACATCCGCTTCAACGCCTCCAACCTGATGCCACTGCTCGCCGAGCGCGGCAGCGCGTAGCAGTTGTCGCGACCTGCGGAGATGCGGTCGCACCCGGTGGTTGGGTTCCAGGTAGCTTCGGTCCATTCGATGGCGCTGTTGTCGGCCACAGCGGTCTCCTTCTACTCCTGGCTGACCTTCACCATGTCGAACATGTGTCCGGATCGCGAGACGTGGAGGCTCACAGGCCGTTCGGCTAGATCTTCCCCGCCTCGCAC
>NZ_JBDJAV010000088.1:0-16270 GCF_039649625.1 Plantactinospora sp. ZYX-F-223
GCCGCCAGGGCGGTCACCCGGGCGTGCAGCCCGGCGTCGAGGACGAGCGGGACGGTGCCGCCGCGGTGGGACAGCGCCGCGGGACGCGGGTGGTCGAACGGCAGCGTCAACTCCTCGGGCAGCGCGACCAGGGTCTTGGTCCAGTAGGCCAACTGCTGGGAGATCGGGCTGTCCGGGTCGCTCTCGCTGCCCAGCCAGCGGTGCTGCCAGAGCGCGTAGTCGGCGTACTGCACCGGCAACGGCTGCCACGCCGGCGCGCTCCCGGTGCGCCGCGCGGCGTACGCCTCGGCCAGGTCACGCGCGAACGGACCGGCCGACCAGCCGTCGGTGGCGATGTGGTGGCAGGTCACGACGAGCAGGTGCTCGAGCGGGCCCAGGACCACCAGAGCGGCGCGCACCGGCGGTTCCGCCGCCAGGTCGAAGGCGTGGTCGAGCTGCTCCCGGACGCATCCGTCGACGTCGCCCGGCGCGGGCCGCAGCACCGCAAGAGCGGGGACCGCCGCCGTGGCAGACAGGACCACCTGGAACGGCTCCTGATCGATCTCGCGGAAAACCGTCCGGAGGCTCTCGTGCCGGCCCACCACGTCGGCGAACGCCTGCCGCAGCGCGTCGGTGTCGAGGTCGCCGCGCAGCCGCAGCACCATCGGTACGTTGTAGGTGGCGCTCGGCCCCTCCAACTGGTCGATGAGCCAGAGCCGACGCTGGGCGTGGGACAGCGGGATCCGCTCCGGCCGCGCCACCACCTCCAGGGGCGCCCGGGCGGGTGCCCCGCCGGTCACCCTGCGGGCCAGGGCCGCCACCGTGGGAGTCTCGAAGACCTGGCGGACCGGCACCTCCTCGCCGAAGGTCGAACGGATCCGGCTCACCAGCCGGGTCGCCGCCAGGGAGTGACCGCCCAACTCGAAGAAGTTGTCGTCGACGCCTACCCGGGCCACACCCAGCACCTCGGCGAAGAGCATGCAGAGCAGGTCCTCGCGCGGATCGGACGGTCCCCGCCCGGCCCGCGCGGACGGCAACTCGGGTACCGGCAGGGCCTTGCGGTCGAGCTTGCCGTTCACGTTGAGCGGCAACGCGTCCAGCCCGAGGAAAACCGTCGGGACCATCTGCTCGGGCAGCGTGCGCCGCAGGTGCCGGCGCAGCTCGGCCGGCGACGGCAGCGTGGCGCCGGCTGCCGGGACCGGGTAGCCGACGAGACGGTCGCCGTGCACGGCGACGGCGGCCCGGTCCACCGCCGGGTGGGCGGCCAGAACCGTCTCGATCTCGCCCAGCTCGATCCGCACACCGCGAACCTTGACCTGGTCGTCGGCCCGGCCGGCGAAGAAGAGGTCGCCCGTGGCGTCGCGGCGCGCCAGGTCCCCGGTGCGGTACATGCGGGCGCCGGGCGGGCCGTAGGGGTCGGCGACGAACCGGCCCGCGGTCAGACCGGGGCGGCGGTGGTAGCCGCGGGCGACCCCGACGCCGCTGATGTACAGCTCACCGACGACCCCCGCGGGCACCGGCTGGAGGCGGTCGTCGAGCAGGCGCACCGTGACACCGTCGTTGGGCTTTCCGATCGGTGTGCCGCCCGCGTTCGCCGGGGTGAGCCGGGCGAGCGTGCAGTGGATCGACGCCTCGGTGGGGCCGTAGGTGTTGAACATCCTCCGGTCGCCGGCCCAGCGCTGCGCGAGCGCGGGCGGGATCGCCTCGCCGCCGACGAGCAGCGTGTGCAGGCCCGGCACCCGGTCCCGGTCGACCAACGCCAGCACCGACGGCACCAGCACGGCCAGGTCGACGCCGTGCCGCTGGATCAGCTCCGCCAGCTCCTCGCCGGAGCCCATCGCCTGGGCCCGACCGAGGCACAGGGTGGCACCGGAGCCGAGCGCGATGAACATCTCCCAGACGGAGTTGTCGAATCCGGCCGAGGCGTGCTGGAGCACGGTTCGGCCGGGGCCCGCGCCGAACGCCCGCACGGACGCCTTGATGATCGGCACAACCGTGCGGTGCTCGACGACGACGCCCTTGGGGCGGCCGGTCGAACCGGACGTGTAGATGACGTACGCCGGGTTGGCGGAGTTGCGCAGCACGGCGGGTTCGTCGGCGGGCAGCCGGGTCAGGTCCGCACGGTCGAGGAGCAGGACCGCCCGGTCCGAGACCGGCGGCCACCGGTCGGCCACCTCGGCGACGGTGACCAGCAGGACGGGGTCCGCGTCGGAGATCAGATAGCCGAGCCGCTCCGGCGGATGCTCGGTGTCCAGCGGCAGGTACGCCGCGCCGGTCTTCAGCGTGGCGAGGATGGCGACCACCAGGTCGACCGAGCGGGGCACGGCGACGGCGACGGTCTTCTCCGGCCCGGCCCCCCGGTCGGCGAGCGCGTGCGCCAGCCGGTTCGCCCGGCGTACCAGCTCGGCGTAGGTCACCTCGGTGTCCCCGTGCACCAGGGCGACCGCGTCGGGGGTACGGGTGGCCTGCGCCGTGACAAGGCCGTCGAGGGTCGGCGTCCGCTCACGCACCGGCTCGGCCGGGGCGGTGAGCACGTCCCGTTCCGCCGGGGTGAGCACGTCGATCGCGCCGATCCGGGCGGCGGGGTCGGCGACGAACGCGCGCAGCACCCGGACGTACCGCTGGAGCATGGTGTCCACGGTGGAGTGGTCGAACAGGTCGCTGCTGTACTCCACGACCCCCTCGATGCCCTCGGCCTGCCCGCCGGCGCCCCGTCGCTCCCCCATCGCGAAGGACAGGTCGAACTTCGCCACGTCGGCGGCTCCGGCCACCGCGCTGAGGCTGAGCCCGGGTAGCTGGATGCTCGCCTCGGGGGTGTTCTGCAACGACAGCATGACCTGGAACAACGGGTGCCGGGCGAGGGAGCGCGCCGGGTTGAGCAGCTCGACGAGCCGCTCGAACGGCAGGTCCTGGTGCTCGTACGCGGCCAGGTCGGTCTCCCGGACGCGGGCGACCAGCTCCTGCACGCTCGGGTTGCCGGCGGTGCTCGTGCGCAGCACCAGGGTGTTGATGAAGAAGCCGACGAGGTTGTCCAGGCTGCTGTCGGTCCGGCCGGCGATCGGGCTGCCGATCGGGATGTCGGTGCCGGCGCCGAGCCGGGTCAGCAGCGCGGCGAGGCCCGCCTGCAACACCATGAAGAGGCTGGCCTTGTTCCGCCGGGCCAGGACGCCGAGCTGCTTGTGCAGCTCCGCGTCGAGGGCGAACCGGACCTTGCCGCCCTGGTACGACGACACGGCCGGACGGCGCCGGTCGACCGGCAGGTCCAGCTCCTCGGGAAGCCCGGCGAGGACGGCGGTCCAGTGGTCGCGCTGCCGGCTGATCGGGCTGTCCGGATCGTCCTCGTCACCGAGCCACTCCCGCTGCCACACCGCGTAGTCGGCGTACTGGACGGGGAGCGCCGGCAGGTCGGCCACCCGCCCGTCGCGTCGCGCGGTGTAGGCGAGGGCGAGGTCACGGGCGAGCGGCCGCATCGACCAACCGTCACCGGCGATGTGGTGCAGCACCGCCACGAGCACGTGCTCGTCCGGACCCGTGGCCAGCAGCACCGCCCGCAGCGGCAACTCCTCGGCGAGCCCGAACCCGCGCCGGACCAGGGCCCGCACCTCGGCGGAGACGCCGCCGGGCCCCGGCTCCGCCACCGGGAGCGTCACCATCCCCACCGCCCGCTCCGGGTCGAGGATTATCTGCTGCGGCTCGCCGTCGACCTCCGGAAACAGCGTGCGGAGACTCTCGTGGCGCACGACCACGTCGCGCACCGCGCCGAGCAGGGCGTCGCGGTCGAGGTCGCCGCGTAGCCGCAGCACCATGGGGATGCTGTACAGCGGGCCGGCGCCCTCCAGCTCGTTGAGGAACCACAGCCGGCGCTGCGCGAAGGACAACGGAACAGCGCCCTTGCGTGGCACGGCCACCACCGGGGCGCGGCCCCGCCCCGCCGACTCGGCGAGCCGCCGGGCCACGCCCGCAGCCGTCGGCGTCTCGAACAGCGCCCGGATCGGCAGCTCCGCGCCGAAGGTGGCCCGGATCCGGCCGACCAGCCGGGTCGCCGACAGCGAGTGCCCGCCCAACTCGAAGAAGTTCTCGTCGACGCCGACCCGTGCCGTGCCGAGCACCTCGGCGAACAGCTCGCAGAGGATCTCCTCGTGCGGGTTACGCGGCGGGCGCGCCTCGGCCAGCCCGCCCACGACCGGTACCGGCAGCGCCCGCCGGTCCACCTTGCCGTTGGGGGTCAGCGGCAGCTCGTCCAGGACGACCACGGTCTGCGGCACCATGTACTCGGGAAGGCTCTCGCCGACGAACCGGCGGACCTCGGCGGGCACCGGCCGGTGCCCGTCGCGCCCGACCACGTACGCCACCAGGCGGCGGTCGCCCGGCACGTCCTCGCGCACCATCACGGTGGCACGGGCGATCCGGGGATGGCGGCTCAGCGCCGTCTCGATCTCGCCCGGCTCGATCCGGAAGCCGCGGATCTTCACCTGGTCGTCGACCCGGCCGACGAAGTCGAGCGTGCCGTCCGGGTTCCACCGGACCAGGTCGCCGGTGCGGTACATCCGGGAGCCGGCCGGCCCGAACGGGTCGGCGACGAACCGTGCCGACGACAGGGCGGGGCGCCGCAGGTACCCGCGCGCGACCCGGTTCCCGGCGAGGTAGAGCTCACCGACAGCGCCGGCGGGCAGCAGCCGCAGGCCGCTGTCGAGGACGTAACAGCGGGTGTTCGGCAGCGGGCGGCCGATCGGTACGGCACCCGTCGCGACCGGCGCACCGGCCGGGATGCGATGCTCGGTGGCGCTGACGGTCGTCTCGGTCGGGCCGTAGACGTTGAGCACCGCCACGTCCGGGTGCTGCTGCCGCCAGTCCTGCAGTTGTGTGCCGGTCAGCGGTTCGCCGGCCAGCAGCAGTTCCTGAGTCGGCGCCAGGTCGACCGCCGCGGACTGCATCAGGGTCAGGTGGCTCGGGGTGCCCTTGAACAGCGTCCAGCCGGGGGGCAGCGTGGGGTGCGCGCGGTCCGGGACCGCGTCCTCGATGGCGGCCAGCCGGACGCAGCCCCCCGTCACCAGCGGGGCGTGCAGCGCGGTCACCGACATGTCGAACGACACCGACGAGTGCAGCAGTGCCACCCCGGCGGCCGACGGGTAGGCGGCGGCCGCGTGCCCGAGGTAGTCGGCCAGCATCCGGTGTTCCACGACGACGCCCTTGGGACGGCCGGTCGAACCGGACGTGTAGATCACGTACGCGGGGTGGCGGTCGAGCAGCGGGGCCGCCCGGTCGGCGTCGGTCAGGTCGGCGTCGTCCGTGGCGGCCACCTCCGCCGCGACGGCGGAATCGTCGACGGCGACGACGGGCACGCCGACCAGCCGCCAGCGGGCGGCGACCTCCCTCGTCGTGACAAGCACGACCGGCGCGGCGTCGGCGGCCATGAACGCGACCCGCTCCGCTGGGTAGTCGGTGTCCAGCGGCAGGTACGCGGCGCCGGTCTGGGTGATCGCGTGCAACGCGACCACGAGGCCGGTGCCACGCGGTACGGCGAGCGCGACGACCCGCTCCGGTCCGGCGCCACGGGTGACGAGGACCCGGGCCAGCCGGTTCGCCCGGCGGCGCAGCGCGTCGTAGGACACGGCCTCGGTCGCGTCGACGAGCGCGATGGCGTCCGGGGTGCGGTGGGCCTGGGCGAGCAGCAGGACGGGCAGGGTCCGGCCGGGCGTGTCCACCCGCGACGGTCCGGCGCCGGTGTCGAGCACGCGGCGGCGTTCGACGGCGAGCAGCGGCTCCAGGGAGGCGACCGGGGCCGCCGGATCGTCGGCGAATCGGGACAGCACCCGCACCAGCCGGTCCAGCAGCCCGTCGACGGCCTCCGGCGTGAAGAGGTCGGGCCGGTAGTTCATCCGCAGATGCAGCCGGGCGCCCGGTACGGCGGTGAGGCTGAGCGGATAGTGCGAGACGGTACGGCCCGGCACGGCCTCGATCCGCAGCCCGGTGTCGTCGATGTCGGGTGCGGTCGGCAGGTTCGGATAGCTCTCGAACGCCACCGCCGTGTCGAAGAGCTCCTCGGCTCCGACCAGCCGCTGGATGTCGGCGAGGCTGAGGTGCTGGTGTGCCATCAGCACCGACTGCTCCGCCTGCACCCGCCGCGCCAGGTCGCGGAGGGTTTCCGCGGCGTGCGGCCGGATCCGGACCGGCACCGTGTTGATGAAGAGGCCCACCATCCGCTCGATGCCGGGGACCTCCGGCGGTCGTCCCGCCACGGTGGCGCCGAAGCAGACGTCGTCGCGGCCGGTTGCCGAGCGGAGCAGCAGCGCCCACGCGCTCTGCACGACGGTGTTGACGGTCACCCCAAGCGCACGGGCGGCCGACGCCAGCGCCTCGGCGTCCGCCGCCGGCAGTTCGATCGAGGTCGACTCCGGGCGTAGTGGCCGACGGGCCCGGTCGGCCGGGGCGAGCAAGGTCGGCCCGTCGAGGCCGTCGAGCGCCTCCCGCCAGCGGGCTTCGGCCTCGGTGCGCTCCTGACCGGCGACCCAGGCGAGGAAGTCGCGGTAACGGCCGGCCGGCGGCAGCCGCCGCGCATCGCCATGCCGGTACAGCAGGAAGAGTTCCTCCATCAGGACGGGCCGGGACCAGCCGTCGACCAGGATGTGGTGGGTGCTGAGGATGAACCGGTGCCGTTGCGGGCCGGTACGCAGCAGGGTGAACCTCAGCAGCGGCGCCCGGCCCAGGTCGAAGCGGGTCCGCCGGTCCTCCAGGGTGAGACGGTCGGCCTCGGCCGCGACCTCCGCCTCGGGTAGGCCGGTCAGGTCGACCTCGTGCCAGGGCGTCTCCACCTCGGCGAGGATCACCTGTACGGGTTCGCGCAGACCCTGGTGGTAGAAGGCCGCCCGCAGGTTGTCGTGGCGGCGCAGCACCCCGTCGGCGGCGGCGCGCAGGGCGGCGCTGTCCAGCGGCCCGGTGATGTCCAGGACCGTCTGCACCAGGTAGACGTCGGGTGCGTTCTCGTCGAAGAGCGTGTGGAACAGCAGCCCGTTCTGTAGCGGCGCCAGCGGCAGCAAATCGGCGGCGCCCGGGTGCTGACCGAGCAGTGCGGCGATCTCGTCGGACCCGAGCGTGACGAGCGGGAAGTCCGACGCGGTGCGGTCGGCGACGACCACGTCCGGCGCGGCCGCCCGGTCCACCAGCGCGCGGGCCGCGTGCTGCCACAGCTCGCCCAGCTCGCGGACGTCCGCCTCGCCCAGCAGCGTCTGCGGCCAGGTCCACGAGGTGACCAGGCGGGGGCCGTCCGGACCGTCCTGGGCGAACAGGTTCAGCTCGACCGCGTGCGCGGGTGGCAGCTCACCGCCCCGGTCGGTGCCGAGCGCGGCGAGTGCCGGATCGGGCTGCCATTCCCCACCGCCGTCCGCGCTGCCGGAACCGATCCGGCCGAGGTAGTTGAAGCCGATCTGCGGGCGCGGCGCAGCGGCGAGTTCCGCACCGGCGGCCCCGCCGCCGTAGCGCAGGATGCCGTACCCCAGGCCGTCGTCGGGCAGCCCGGCCAGCAGTTCCGCAACGGCGGCCACGGTACGGTCGAGCGCCTCGGGTGCCCACCGGCCCGCCCGGTCGGCCGGGGCACCGGTGAGGCGTACCGGGTACAGCGAGGTGAACCAGCCGACCGTCCGGGACAGGTCGGCCCCGGGCAGCAGCTCACCGCGCCCGTGCCCCTCCAGGTCGACCAGCACGCCGGCGGCGCTGTCCTGGCCGCGCAGGCGACGCCACTGCGTGACCGCGAGGGCGAGCGCCGCCAGCAGCACGTCGTTGACCCGGGCGCGGAAGGCGGTCGGCACCGAGTTGAGCAGCGGCCTGGCCACCGCCGGTGGCAGTTCCAGGTTGAGGCTGCGCAACGTCTGCGCCGTGTCGCGCGTGGCGTCCAGCGGCCGGTCACCGATCAGCGGCTCCGGTTCGCGGAGCATCGCCGCCCACCGCTCGGCCTCGACAGCCCGTGCCGGATCGGCCGCGGCGGCCTCCAGCGCGACGGCCCAGCTCCGGAACGAGGTGCCGCCGGGAGTCAGCGCGACCAGCTCCCCCGCGGCGACCGCGGTCCACGCCTGTGCCAGGTCGGGCAGCAGGATCCGCCACGAGACCCCGTCGACGACGAGATGGTGCAGCACCAGCAGCAGCCGGCCGGGCCGGTCGGGGCCGGCGTCGAACCAGACTGCCCGGACCATCCGCCCGCGCGCCGGGTCCAGCTCGCCGCGGGCGGTCGCGGCCTGCCCGGCCAGGAGCGCGAGGGCGTCCGCGTCGCCGAGGGCCGCGACGTCCACCCGGCGCAGCAGCCCGGCCGCGTCGACGCTGCCGGGCGCGCCGATCCGCAGCACGGGTCGACCGTCCGGACCGTCGGCGAGCCGGGCGCGCAGCACGGGATGGTGGTCGAGCACCGCCCGCAGGACGGCGGTGAGCCGGTGGGTGTCCAGGCCGGCCGGCACGCGCAGCAGCATCGACTGGGCCAGCCGCGCGAACGGCCCGCCACGCTCGCGGAACGCGTGCATGATCGGAGTCAGCGGCGCGTCGCCCGTACCGTCGTCAGCGGGCTTCGTGTCCGGCTGCGTCCGCTCGGCGGCGACCGCCGCCAGCCCGGCCGCGGTGGGGTTCTGGAAGATGTCGCGCGGGGTCAACCGCACGCCGGCCTTGCGCAGCCGGGCCACGAGCGCGATGGCGAGGATGCTGTCGCCGCCGAGGTCGAAGAAGTTGGCGTCCGGATCGACCTGCGGGACGCCGACGACGGCCGCGACGGCCGCGCAGATCGCCGCCTCCTCGGGCGTACGGGGTGCGCCGGTCGTGACGGGGTCGGAGATCGGTGCGGGCAGCGCGCGCCGGTCCAGCTTGCCGCTCGGGTTGAGCGGGAACTCGTCCAACGTCACCAGCGCCGTCGGCACCATGTAGTCCGGCAGCTGCCGCCGCAGGCGCTCCTGTATGCCGGCGAGGGTCGGGGCCGGACCGTCCGGGACCACGTAGGCCACCAGCCGTTGACTGCCGGAGCGGTCGGCGCGGATCAGCACCACCGCGCGGGCCACTCCCGGGCAGGCGGCGAGCACCGCCTCGATCTCGCCGAGTTCGACCCGCTGGCCGCGCAGCTTCACCTGGCCGTCGGCGCGACCGTGGTAGTCCAGTACGCCGTCGGCGCGCCAGGACACGAGGTCGCCGGTGCGGTACATCCGCGCGCCGCCGCCGGTGAACGGATCGGCGACGAACCGGTCGGCGGTGAGACCGGGCCGGCGCAGGTACCCGCGACCCAACTGCACGCCGGCCAGGTACAGTTCGCCGGTCACCCCCGGCGGCACCGGCCGCAGCGCGGCGTCGAGCACGTAGACCCGGCTGTTCCACACCGGCCGACCGATCGGTACCGCCCGGCCGTTCGTCTGCGGCGGCACCTGGCAGGCGATGATTTCCACCGCGGCCTCGGTCGGCCCGTAGAGATTGTGCAGCTCGGCATCGACGGTGCGGTGGAAACGCTCGGCGACCTCGGCGGAGAGCGCCTCGCCGCTGCACAGCACCCGGCGCAGCGTGCCGAGCCGCGCCGCGGCCGGTTCGTGGAGGAAGACATCGAGCAGGACGGGTACGAAGTGGACGGTGGTGACCCGCTCCCGGTCGATGAGCTCGGCCAGGTAGGCCGCGTCGCGGTGACCGTCCGGCCGGGCGATCACCAGGGTGGCGCCGACCTGGAGGGGCCAGAACAGCTCCCAGACCGACACGTCGAAGCTGACCGGGGTCTTCTGCATCACCCGGTCCTCGGCGGTGAGGGGATAGCGGTGCTGACCCCACCTCAGGCGGTTCGCCACGGCCTCGTGCGCGACCACGACGCCCTTGGGCCGCCCGGTGGAGCCGGAGGTGTAGATGACGTACGCGGGGTGGCCGGGCAGCAGCGCGGTGACCGGGCCGGTGGCGGGCTGGGCGGCGAGTTGCTCGTGCAGCGCCGGGTCGTCCAGCACCACCGATGGCGTGCCGCCCGGCAGGTCACCGGCGACGGAAGCGACGGTGAGCAGGCACACCGGTGCGGCGTCGGCGAGCATGAACGCCAGCCGCTCAGCCGGATAGCCGGTGTCCAGCGGCAGGTAGGCGCCACCGGCCTTGTGCACGGCGTACAGCGCGACGAGCAGGTCGATGCTGCGCGGCACGGCGACCGCGACGGTGCGCTCCGGCCCGACACCGCGCGCGACGAGCAGGTGTGCCAGACGGTTCACCCGCTCGGTGAACTGCGCGTACGTGACGGTCTCGCCCTCGAAGACCAGTGCCGGGTGTTCCGGACTGCGCGCGACCTGGGCCTCGAACAGCGCCGGCAGGGTGGCCGGTGGCACTGGGTGCGCGGTGTCGTTCCAGCCGGTCAGGATCTGCTCGCGTTCGGCCGTACCGAGGGTGTCGATCCGGGCGAGGATCAGGTCCGGGTCGGCGGCCATCGCGGTCAGCGCGCGCGTCAGCCGGTCGAGTACGGCGTTCGCGACGTCCGCCCCGACCAGGTCCGCCCGGTGGTCCACTCGGAGGACGAGGTCGTCGCCGGTGTTCGCGGCGACCAGGGTGAGCGGGTAGTGCGTGGCGTCGCGCCCGTGCAGCGCCAGCACGCGCAGGCCGGGGGCGACCTCCGTGTCCCGGTCGGAGACCGGGTAGTTCTCGTAGACGAAGGCGGTGTCGAAGAGTTCCCCGCCGGCGAGCTGCTGGATGCGCGCCAGCCCGAGGTGCTGGTGCTCGCGCAGGCCCGCCTGCTCGTCCTGGAGCCGCCGGGCGACCTGCGTCCAGGTCCGGGCCGGCTCCAGCCGAACCCGGACCGGGACGGTGTCCAGCAGCAGACCAATCATCGTCTCGCTGCCCGGCAGCTCCGCGGGCCGGCTCGCCACGATGGCGCCGAAGACCACGTCGGTGCGCGCCGTGAGCCCGCCGAGCACGGTCGCCCAGGCGGTCTGGAGCACGCTTCCCACCGTCAGCCCGGCCGCCGCGGCGCGCGACCGCAGAGAGCTGCTCAGGTCGGCCGGCAACGGCCGCACCAGCCGCTCCGGCATCGCACTGCGCCGGCCGGGATCCGCCGGCGCCAGGCGGGTCGGTTCGTCGATTCCGGCGAGCGCCGTCCGCCACGCCTGCGCGGCGGCGTCCCGGTCGCGCCCCGCGAGCCAGCTCAGGTATTCGCGGTACGCGGTGGCGGGGGGCAGCACCGCCGGGTCGCCGTGCGAACCGTAGAGCGCGAACAGCTCCCGCAGCAGCAACGGCATCGACCAGCCGTCGAGCAGGATGTGATGGATGGTGAGGACCAACCGGTGCCGTCCGGGGCCGCGGGTGGCGAGCAGGAACCGCATGAGCGGCGGGGCACCGAGGTCGAACCGGTGCGCCCGCTCGTCGTCGGCCAGCCGTCGCAACTCCTCGTCGGCCTCGGACTCCGGCAGGTCGCCGAGGTCCCGCACGATCCACGGCAGCGCCGCCTGCTTGGGCACCACCGCGAGCATGCGGTCGGCCCGCTGGTAGCGGAACGCCGCGCGCAGGTGGGGATGCCGGTCCAGCAGGGCCTCCGCCGCCGTCCGCAGGCGCTCGGCGTCGAGCTCGCCGGCCAGGTCGAGCGCCATCTGCACCGTGTAGACGTCGGTCCCGTCGTCGTACACGCTGTGGAAGAGCAGGCCTTCCTGCAACGGCGACAACGGCAGAATCTCCGAGATCCCTGACTGCATCGCGGTGGTGCCTTCCGGTCGGTGGGTGGCGGCGGTGGGGCGGCTCAGTCCGACATGGCGACGAGCACACGGCGCGGGCCCGCGTACGGCCGGCGGCCGTGCCCGACGAGCACGTTGTCGATGACCATGAGGTCGCCCTCGCGCCAGTCGACGTCGACCGCGTGGTCCAGGCCGGTCTGCTGGATGTGGACGATCCACTCGGCGGGGATCGGACTGCCGTCGGCGAGCTGGACGGACTGCGGCGCTTCGTCCTCGCTCAGCAGCTCGATCAGGTCGGCGGCCTCCTCGCCGAGACCCGCGACGTGCCACTGGTCGGCCTGGTTGAACCAGACCTCGAGACCGCTGACGGGGTGGCGGATGGTGGCCGGACGGACCTGGCTGATCCAGAGCGCGTCGTCGGCGCGCCACTCCCACTCCGCATCGGTGTCCTTGAGGAACGTTTCGACCACTTCCCGGTCGTCGGTCTCGAACGTGGCCTGCCAGCTCTTACCGAGCCCGAGGCCGCCGTGCAGGTTCTGGATGTAGCGCACCCCGCCGGCGAACGCCTCGCGCACCTCGGGACGGATGGCGTCCAGCCAGAGCCGGCCGTCGACGACCGGGGTGGCGCCGCCGCTGGTCGGCGCCTGCTGGCAGAAGAACATGAGCCGGGTGGGCCAGCGCGCGGCATACGACATCTCGTTGTGCATCGAGATGGTGAACTCCGGCGGATAGTCCGTCGAGGTGTAGAGATTGTCACCGACCTTGGTGCGCGGCGAGTTGCCGTGCACGTAGGCCAGGCGGTTGGGCAGCAGCACGTCGATCACCGGGTTCAGCGTGGCCGGGGTGACCCCGAATCCGCGGAACACCAGTGCCTTGTGATCGACCAGCAGACTCCCGATGTCCTGAGTGGACAGCCAGCCGAGCAGGCCGTCGGCACCCGGCTCGGCTCCGGTGGTGGACGGGCTGATCTCCAGCGGCTTCCACAGCTCACTCTCCGTCATGGGGGCACCCCTTCTCGTTGGTTTCCTGCGGGCGTCAAGGCGTCAGGCGCCCCATTCGGCTTCGAGCTCGTCCAGCTCCTCCTGACTGAGCTGGACGAGGGGGTGGTCCGACGGCGTCGAGCCACCGCTGCCGGGGCGGCGTACGTGCGTGGCGATCGCGTCCAGCACGGTGACCCAGGACTCGGCCAGCACTCGCACCCGCTCCTCGTCGAAGAGCCCGTCCGGCCATGTCCAGGTGGAGCTGAGCCTCGGACCGTCCGCGCCGTCGTAGGTCGCCGCGCTGACCGCGAGCGGGTACGCCACCGGCAGGTCCGGGTCGGTCGCCGCGACGTACGGTCCGCCGGCCAGGCCGGCCCAGCCGGCCGCCTCCGGTCCGTCGCCGTCGGCGCGCAACCGGCCGAGGTAGTTGAACGCGACCGGCGGCGGCGGTGCGGCCGCGAGTCGAGCCGAGGTCTCCGGGTTGAGATACCGCAGGAGCCCGTAACCGATCCCCTTGTCCGGGAAGGCACGCAGTTGCTCCTTGACCCGCTTGAGGGCTTCGCCGAGGTCGGGACCGGCCGCCTCCACCGCGTCCGGCGCCAGCGCTCCAGGGTCGATCCGCACCGGGTGCATCGAGGTGAACCAACCGACCGTGCGGCTCAGGTCGAGCGCCGGGTCCACCGCCTCGCGGCCGTGTCCCTCGACCGCGACGACCACCGAGGTCTCGTCGCCGGCGTCGGCAACCAGTCCGGCCCGCCACCGGGCGACCGCGATCCCCAACGCGGTGAGCAGGACGTCGTCGACCCGGGCGTGGTACGCCGCCGGTACGTCGGTGAGCAGGTCGGCGCTGAGGTCGGCGGGGACCGGCACAGTCACCGACCGCACGCCGCCCGCCCGGTGCCGGGCCGGGTCGAGCGGGTAGGCCACAGCGAGGGGATCGGGCCGCTGCGTCACGGCGCTCCACAGCTCCAGCTCGGCGACCCGCTCGGAGCGGCGGGCATGCTCGGTGAGGGTCTGCGCCCAGCGCCGGAAGGAGGTGCCGACCGGATCCAAGCGCACCGGCCGGTCGTCGGCGACGGCCTCCCAGGCCGTGGCCAGGTCCGGCACGAGAATGCGCCAGGAGACCCCGTCGACCACCAGGTGGTGCATGACGACCAACAGCCGGCCGGGCCGGGCCGGGCCCGAATCGAACCAGACGAGCTGGGCCATCACGCCCGCGTCGGGGTCCAGCCTGCGCCGGGCGCGTTCACCCTCCTCGGCCACCAGGTTGCGGAAGGCCGAGCCGTCGACGGCCTGGACCACGACGCGGCGCACCCAGTCGTCCACCAGCACCGCGCCGACCGGCGGTACGGCCAGGCGCCAGCTCGGGCCGTCGCGCAGCAGCCGGGCACGGAGCAGGTCGTGGTGGTCCGCCAGCGCCTGCACCGCCACCGTCAGCCTCGGTAGGCCGAGTCCAGGCGGCACCGCCAGGAGGACGGACTGGTTGAACCCGGCATTCGGTCCACCGAGTTCGCGCAACCAACCCATCACCGGCGTCTCGGGCACCTCGCCGACGCCGTCGGCCGCGGCCGGACCGGTCTCCGCGGAGTTCTCGTCGACGCGCGCGACCCGGGCCAGATCGGCGACGGTCTGGTGCTGGAACACGTCGCGCGGGGTGAATACGATGCCGGCGGCGCGGGCCCGGCTCACCAGTTGGATGGCGACGATGCTGTCGCCGCCGATGGTGAAGAAGTTGTCGCTCGGCGACACCGTCGGGCGTTGCAACAGCGTCGCGACTGTGGCGGTCAGTACCTCTTCGATCTGGGTCTGTGGCTTGCGGCCCTCGGTCGCCGGCATCACGGCGGGTGCCGGCAGCGCCGCCCGGTCGACCTTGCCGTTGGCGTTGAGCGGGATCCGGGGTACCGCGATCAGCACCGCCGGGACCATGTAGCCCGGCAGCACCTCGGCGACCCGATCACGGATCACGGCGACGTCGGGCATCGCCGTGGACCCGGCTCCCCGGGCCGGCGCCACGTAACCCACCAGCGCCCGCTCACCCGGCCGGTCCTCGCGGGCCAGCACGGCGGACTGCCCGACGCCCGGGCAGGCGGCGAGGGCCGCCTCCACCTCGCCCAACTCGATCCGGAACCCGCGCACCTTGACCTGGTCGTCGGTGCGGCCGAGAAACTCCAGTTCGCCGTCGGGGCGTTGCCGCACCATGTCGCCGGTGCGGTACATCCGGGCGCCACCGGTGACGAAGGGGTCGGCGACGAAGCGTTCGGCGGTCAGCCCGCCGCGCCCCAGGTAGCCGCGGGCGAGTCCCTCACCGGCCACGTAGAGCTCGCCGGGCGTACCGGGCAGCGCGGGCGCGAGCCGCTCGTCCAGCACGTACAGCCGAGTGTTGTCCATCGCGCGGCCGATGGGCACCGGGCGCTCGACGGGCAGCGGCCGGGTCAGCTCGTGGTGCGCGATGGCGAGGGTGGCCTCGGTCGGGCCGTAACTGTTGGTCAGCCGCAGACCGGGGTGGGCGGCGAGCACGCGCGCGGCGATCGCCGGCGACATCGCGTCGCCGCCGACGTAGACGTCGCGCACGCCGGCCAGCGCGTCGGTGTGCTCGGTGGCGAGCAGACGGAACAGACCTTCCGCCATCAGCAGCCGGGTGACGCCGTGCCGCACGATCGTGTCCGCCAGCGCGACCAGGTCCATGCCGTCGCCGTCGGCCACGACGATCCGGCCGCCGGTCAGCAGCGGTCCCCACAGCTCGTAGGTCGAGGCGTCGAAGGCGTACGGCGAGTGCATGAGGACCTGGTCGTCGGGTCCGTGCCGCCACCATCCGTCCGCGACCAGGTCCACGACGTTGCGGTGGGTGACCGCGACACCCTTCGGGGTGCCGGTGGAACCCGAGGTGTAGAGGACGTACGCGAGCTGCCCGGGCCGGATGTCGACCGGCGGTCCGCTGTCGACGTCCGGATCGGACGGGTCGACCAGCAGGGTCTGCGCGTGCAGCGGCGGCTCGTCGACCAGATGTTCACGGTCGGTGATGAGCGCTGCCGCACCGGTCTCGGCGATCATGCGGCGCAGCCGCGCGGACGGGTTCCGCGGGTCCAGCGGCAGGTAGCTACCGCCGGCCTTCAGCACCCCCAGCACGGCCACGGGGTACTGCCATGACCGGCCCATCAGCACCGCGACCCGGGCCTCGGCGGGGATTCCGCGAGCGACGAGCGCGGCCGCCAACCGGTCGGAGCGCCGGTCGAGCTCGGCGTAGCTGAGCGTGGTGTCGCCGTGCACGACGGCGGTCCGCTTCGGCTCGCGGGCGGCCCGGGCGCGGAACAGCGAGGGCAGGGTGCCGTCGGGCACCGGCCGGGTGGTGCCGCTGCCGCTGGCCAACAGCTCGCGCCGCCCCTCGGCGCCGAGCAGGTCGATGGCGCTGATGCGGATCTCGGGCCGGGCCACGACGGCGTCGAGCAACCGGGCCAGCCGGGCCGCGACGGTCTCGACGGTGGCGCGGTCGAAGAGATCGGTGGCGTACTCCACCAGGCCGTGGACGCCCCCCGGGTTCAGCTCGGCGTCACGCTGCTCCGTGAGGCTGAAGGACAGGTCGAACTTGGCACTGCCCGACTCGGCGTGGATCGGTTCGACCTCGAGCCCGTCGAGGGCGAAGTCGACCGGGGTGGCGCTGTGCAGGAT
>NZ_JBDJAV010000089.1:0-16152 GCF_039649625.1 Plantactinospora sp. ZYX-F-223
CTGGATCGGTCGCGGCGGTCAACGCCGCCATGACCCGATCAGGCTCGGCGGTGTTCACCAGTAACGTCGCCGCGGTACGCCGCACCTGCGGGTCCACGTCGCTCAGGGCCGGCTCGGCGGCGTCCGCCACCAGGGGGCAGCCGGAGTTCGGGACGCACAACTGGTCCAGCAACTCGAAGGTCGTCCGCTGGCCTCAGCGAGTCGGTCGGTGAGGTTGGCGTGGATCTCCTTCAAGCGCGGCAGTTGGGCCGCGTCGACCCGAAGGAGTGGGCATCTGACACACGCTTCTCTGCACTACGAGATGAGCATGTCTCAGGCATCGGCGTATGCGCAAAGAGGAAGGCCGAGGCCGCCTGATCATCCGTGCTGTCGGCGTACCGGTTGTTGTGCAGAGCCGCGTACGACTGATCTTGCAGAGCAAGCACTGGCCGAACCAGTGAGGTTCCGCCTCCACCGGTCGGGGCAGGGCGGGACTCAGGAAGGGAACATCCGGGCCACGTCGTTGGACGTGATCGGTGAACTCACATCGCACCGTAACCGCATGCGGCCTGGCCGTGGCGCCCGGCCACGGAGCCTGCGCAGAAACACGTTTGGCGGATCACGGCGGTCGCTGCTAGTTTCCTGGAGGCCGTGCGAGAGACCGAGGAGGTGGTACCCGTGAACGTTTCGACATGGGTGCTTCCCTCTGGGGTCACGGTCGGGCGATAGGTCGTCCGGGAGCGCCGTTCACGAGCACTCCCGAAAGGGACGACCATGAAATTCACTACTGAGCAGCGCTTCGACGACGGCGTCCTCGAACGCGAATTCACCCTCGGCGAGATCCCCGGCATCCTGTGGACGCCCGCATCCGCATCCGCACCGGTCCCGCTGATCCTGCTCGGCCCCCCCGCTCGGACTGCACAAGATGTACCCCCGCCTGGTGGCTCGGGCCCGGCACGCCGCGGCGGAGGGCTTCGCCGCGGCCACCATCGAGCTCCCCGGGAGCGGTGACCGGCCCCGTTGGGCCGCCGCCGAGCGGGCCCGCACTGACCTGCGCCGGGCCATGGAGGCCGGCGAGCCGGTCAGCGACGAAATCATCGACGCCCTCATCCTCCCGCTCGTCGACAAGGCGGTCCCGGAATCACAGGCCGCCCTGGACACCCTCCTTACGCTGCCCGAGATCGGCGGCCCGGTTGGGTACTCGGGGGGAGTGATCTCCGTCGGCATCCGGCTTGCGGTGGTCGAGCCGCGCATCGTGGCCGCCGGCTTCTTCGCCGGGAGTTTCGTGCCTCGCACCATGTTCGAGGAGGCGCGACAGGTCACCATTCCGCTGCATGTCCTGCTTCAGTGGGATGACGAAGGGAACGACCGGCAGGCGGCCCTGGACCTGTTCGACGCCTTCGGCTCCAAGGAGAAAACGCTGCACGCCAACATGGGCGGACACACGGGTGTCCCGCAGTTCGCAGGGGAGGACGCGGCCGGGTTCTTCGCCCGGCATCTGCGCTAGCCGCGGGCCGGGGCCCCGCCGCGAAGGCAGCAGCAGGCGGTAGGCGGCGCCGGCCAGCACGCCGCTCATCGAGGCCAGGCCCCGGCCCTTCTCGATGGCGGTGGCCAGCAGATGCACCACCGCCCCGATCGCGGCGGTACCGGCCATCGGCGGTACCGGCCGGTCGGGGCGGAGTTCTGCTCTTGGTGACCGGCTTGACCTCTGCAAGATCAGCTGTACCTACTTCTGTACTCCAAGGAGTACCCCGACACGTGCTGCGATGCGACCTCGCGAACGGCGCGCTCGTATTGATTCCGGCGGAAGGTGAAGGGGCCGAAGGCTCCGTAGTCGCGTCGAGGACGGAAGGGCTGGACAAAGCCGCGCCAGGTGACAAGATCCGCATCGATGATTACCTGTGCTTCAAGGGGCCAGCAGCCGACCTCGCCGCAGTCACAGCCAAGAAGAGCAATCACGCCCTTGTCTGCCCAGTAGGTGGAATCAGGTTGCCCGACGAGATAGGAGGCCAGGTCACCGAAGTTGAAATGATCAAGGACAACTCCGGCATACGCGCCGGGAACGTCGAACCCGGCCGCGCGCTCGTAGCCCGAGATCAGGTCCACCAAGCTGACATCGTCGACGTATGGCAGAAGTTCCCGACCCGGATCCGGACCGGGACCCCACGGACGGATCTTGAACTGGACTTTTCGGATGGGCATCAGCGGTGGCACGCGGCAAGTTTGCACTCAGCACGGACTGCTGTGAAGGAACGCCGGGCCCGACCACGCACCCGACAGGTCGTAGGGGCGGTCGCAGCGTATTCGCCATCAGTCCCCGACCTGCGCGAGCTGCGCGCCACCGACCGAGCCCGTCACCAACTCCCCGCAAACGCCACCCCATGAGCAACACCAAGATCACACCCTCGCCGCGTACCTCACCGTCGGCGACGGGCGTTCCACGACTTGGCCACCGAGGACACCGACAACCCGGGAGCGCGGCACCGGGGAACTACGGGGTGAGCAGGTCTAGGCGTTGGAGCTCAGGTAGCCGCGAGCCATCGGGTCACTGTGTCGGTGAAGACCACCTGATAGGGAAGACCTCGTAGGTCTTCTGCGGTCGCATCCAGGCCGCGAGCCCGAGCTAGCTCGGCCAGCCATGACCAAGGATGTGCCTGCTCCTTTGCGCACTCTTCGTCGTCGGGAAGCACGGCGTTCAACACGTGTTGGGTGATGCTTTCCCGAGTCTCAACGAGCGGAATGACACCACCCGGGACGCCGGTTGATCGAGCAGTGACAGTGAACCCACGTTCCGCGTGCAGGAGCACGCGCCGCCCGTCCTTCAGAATCGCGAGCTCACTGACCGTGAAGCTCCGGGTACTCGCATCGTCGGGGTACGCCCCACGGAGATCGCAGCTGGCAACTAGGCCAACGATACGGCCGGGCTCGACCGGGGGAAGATTTTCGGGAGCACGGTAGGCGCCCGGGTGCGGGCGCCAACCGGCTTGTCCGCTGCTCACTGCCTAACTCCCGAGATTCCCGTGATCGTTCCTGCTGTACCTAACTAAACCGTGTCACCTGATCAACGGTTACGGGCGTCGCCGGGACGGCGGCAGCTAACGATCAGGGGCTACACGCGCGGTTCACGGCACCCCCGAAGTACCGCCCAGAAGGGTCGACAACACCGTTCAGATCGACATCAGTAGCACCCCTCCAGCCGACGGTCGTGCTGCTTGAGCAGCTGATCCTCGCATTAGATCTGCGGCCGGAGCCGCCTCCTGCGAGGTAGTCGCCCGAGCCTGAGGCAACCGTCACCCACTGGCATCCGAAAGGATCGCACCGGTACGCCTGCAAGTCGATGTCCACGTTCGCCGTGCTCGGACACGTGCCGGCGATGTGGAGCCAGTAGCCGTGGACGGATGTCTCGGCACTGCCGTGCGGGTCGTCGTTGGCCTGTCTGTACGTGCAGGAACCGGCAACGATGTTGCCTGACTCCCCCAACGGAGTGGCATGACCACCCGGGTAGGGAGCCCAGTAGCCAGACGACGTATCGGACGGTGACGACGGCGCTGCGGTGGCGATCCTGCAGACCCTCAACGCCGAGATCCGCACCATGGAGGGCCAGGTCGAGGCGCATTTTGGCCAGCATCCGGACGCTGAGGTCTATCTCAGCCAGCCCGGCATCGGCGCCATCCTCGGCGCCCGGGTGCTCGCAGAGTTCGGTGACGCTGCCGGCCGCTACACCGACGCCAGATCCCGCAAGAACTACGCCGGCACCGCCCCGATCACCCGCCAATCCGGCAAGACCAAAACCGTCCACGCCCGGTTCGTGCACAACGACCGACTCGTCGACGCCCTGCACATGCAGGCCAGCGCCGCGATCCTGCACGACACCGCCGTCCGCGCCTACTACGACGGACTCCGCGCCCGCGACGTCAGCCACCCCGCCGCCCTACGCCAGATCGGCAACCGCCTCGTCGGCATCCTCCACGGCCGCCTCAAGACCAACACCCACTACAACCAAGCCACCGCCTGGTCACACCGCACCGCCCTACCCACCGCTGCATGACACTTCAGCTCCTGGGGTGTCTGACCGCTGGTGGGAGATCTCGGCTGGGCCAGCGGGTGGGCGCTGCGCGGGTGGCCGCGCCAGGCCATCCGCCTGCGGACGGAGGGAACCACTACCACAGGTCCCAGAGCTGCGCGGATGCGATTCGGGTTCTGCCACATCCGGTCCACCACGTCTGACCAGCGCGTTCCTCGTATCGAGGGGGCACGCTCGACGCGCCAGCGGCTCTTGGCCAGGCGGACCAGTTCGGCCAGGGTGTGTCGGCGGGCAGGTCGGTCAGCCAGTAGTCGGTAGGTTCTGCGGGCCGACCTTCACCGCCGACGGCAGGTTGCTCTTCGTCCACATGCAGGACCCCGGCCTCACCCTGGCCATCCCCGGCCCTTGGGAAAGTACTGGGTTGACAGTACGTGGAGCCTGGTCGTCGTCCGAACGAATTCGGCGTCGACGGACAGCCTGCGCCGGCCACCACCCGGTGGAGGCCGGCGCAGGCTGTCGTGCAGGCGCTGTTGCCAGGATCAGCGGTATCCGGCGCTCACCACGTTGGCCTGTACGGCGTTCTCGGTCGCGTCGGACGGATAGCCGGCGACCATGGCTCCCTCGTAGAAGGTGCCGGCGCTCAGGTTCGCGCCGCCGTCGGGCTTGCAGCAGTCACCGCCACTGCCCAGGATGATGGCGCCCTGCTTCTTCATCGGGCTGTACCCCGGCGGAAGCGCGCCGTCCCACAGCGTGTAGAGGCTGCCCGACTGGGCGTTGCTGCCCTTGATGGCAAAGCGGGTCGTGCCGTTGTTCTTGAGGGTCGCGGTGACGAACTTGCTGGTGAAGGAGCGCTGGTTCGGGTTCCAGGTCTGGCTGCCGCCGGAGAAGAGGCCCCACTCGAGGTCTGCCTGCACCCAGGGGCCGGTGCCGGAGCAGCCGCCGAACCAGCACTGTGTGCTGAAGTTGATGGCGTCCATCGCCCCGGCGGCGTCGGCCTTCCTCGTCGTCTCGCTGTTGCCGTAGTCGAAGCAGCAGCCGCCGTTGACGTGGGTGCCGCTGGTCACCATGTACATGCCCTCGGGAGCGGCACCGGTCGGCACTCCGGTCAGGTGCCCGTCCCGCCAGTAGCTGTTACCAGGATTGATGTAGAGCGAGTACGCCTTCGCGCCGCCCACGGTCAGCGACTCCGACGTCGCGATCGCCGGCCTGCTCTGCGGGGAGCCGGGAACCACGCTCGACCCCTGGTACCAGAGGTCATTTCCGCGCCCGGACTGGTCGAAGACGACCGTGATCACGCAGGTCGTGCCTTCGCAGAAGGAGTCCTGCGTCGCCGCGTTGGCGGTGCCGCCCGCGGTAGACAGCCCGATGTCGCGGGTCGTGTTGTCCGAGGAGCGACGGACCTGGTAGAGGTTGCCGGCGTACGCCGCATAGAGTGCCCGCGTCGTGCTGTGCGCCGCAACGCACGGAGTACCGCCGGAGGCGTAGATGTCGCACGGGCGCGTACCGGTCGGCGGCGGGGTGGTCGGCGAGCTCCACTGCTGGTTCGCGCCGCCGTGGCACGCCCACAGGTGGATTTTGGTGCCGTTCGCGGTGCCGTAGCCGCTGGCGTCGAGGCACAGCCCGGAGTGCACGCCGGTGATGGTGCCGTCCGGGTTGACGTTCCACTGCTGGTTGGTCTGGCCGTTGCAGTCCCAGATGATCGCCAGGGTGCCGTTGGCGGTGCCCTGGCCGGAGGCGTCCAGGCACTTGTTGCCGTAGACCGTGAGCTGCTTGCTCAAGGTCCAGGTCCAGGTCTGGCCGGCGCTTCCCTGGCAGTCCCACAGTTGTGTCTGGGTGCCGTTGACCGTGCTGGAGTTGGGAACGTCGAGGCAGCGACCGGACGGGGTGCCGACGATCGTGGTGCTCTGCCCCGGCTCGACGGCAGCCACCGACGACGGTGCGGCGGCGGTGGCCTCGGCGGCGGGAGGCGGGGTGCCGGGGGTGGCACCGACGCCGACGAGAACGCCGACCAGGGCGCCGGCCAGTACGGTCAGACGGACGCGATGGCGTCTCGGGATGGGATCGCGGACCTTTCCTGGCCCACTGCGGGACGGAGTTCGCACGAGCTGGCTCCTCGGAGTCGTGGAAGCGGAGGTCTGTCGATGCGCCACGGGCGGTGGCGGTGATGGCGGATCGACCCGCGGCGATCGTAGGTTGGGTCGAGACCGGTCAATGAATTCGGCGGAAGCTGGCGCTGGCCGTAGCGCAGGCGGGAAGCGCCTCAACCCCTTCGTGACGCCTAGCGCCCCAGGATCCGCCACGTCTGGTTCAGCGGAGTGCCCTGGCCGGTCGGGTTGCAGGTCCACTGGTGGATCGGCGCCCGTGCCGCCGTGGAGACCGTGCTGACGTCGACACACTTGCCGCTGTGCCGGGCGACGAGTTGGTAGTCGTGCGAGTCGTTGCCCGGGTAGGTCACCCTGCGGAGGGTGAACTGCTGGTTGAGGCCGTTCAGGCAGGTCCACTGGTGCACGGCCGCGCCGTCCGCGGTGGACACGCCGCTGACGTCGAGGCACTTGCCGCTCTGCTGGTTGATCACCGTGTACGTGTTGGCCACGCCGGCGACCGGGCGGAAGTTCCAGATCTGCTGGTCACCACCGTCGCAGTAGTTCTGCTGTTGGACGTTGCCGTCGGCGGTGCTCAGGCCCGCGTTGTCCAGGCACTGCTGGGAGTGCTGGGCCACCGCCACCGACTGAAAGCCACCGTCCGAGGGCGGCAACAGGGTGACGGTGTAGGTGTCGGTCTGGTTGGTGTACGGCAGGGTCACGGTGGTGGTGTTGTTGACGACGCCGACCACGCTGTTCGAGACCGTGATCGGCCCCTGCACCGCGCCGCCGCCGTTGTGTGGGATGCGTTGGGTGAGGACCCGCACCTGGTTGTCCTGCACGATGCCGCTGGTCGTGTCCAGCCGTCGCAGGTTGACGGTCAGATTTCCGGTGGTACGACCACCACCGACCAGGACCTTCGCCACGCCGGTCGCCTTGGTGGCGTACGCGTCGTAGGACGGGCTGGCGGTCGTCGCGACGATCTGCCCGGTCTGGGCGGCGTAGTAACGGTAGACCCACCACTCGCCCTTGGGCTGGTGCTGGCCGGCCGAATTGCGGACCAACAGGTTGCCGAGGTCGTTGTGCAGGTTGCCGCCGCCGGCCCAGTTCGCCCTGAGGCCATCCGCGCGGGCCCGCTCCAGACGCGCGATGTACCAGGCGCCGTCGGCCGGGTTCTGCTCGTCGGGGGCTCCGTACTCGTTGATCTGGTACGGGCGCGGGTGGGCGATGCCGCGCGGGTCGAGGGTGGCGTTGGCAGCGGCGACGTTGGCGACCGGGTCACCCGGCAGCGAGTGCCAGCTGATGATGTCCGGCACCGTGTTGGTCGAGCGGACGAAGTCCAGGTACTGGTTCCAGAAGGTGTGCGTCGTCGACGGTACGCAGGCGCAGCTCGGCCCGACGATGAGCTGGTTGGGGAACTCCGACCGGATGCGCTGGTGGGTGCGGCGCCACAGTTCGAGGTACTGCGAGATCGGGCGGTTCCAGAAGATGGTGATGTTGGGTTCGTTCCAGATGTCCCACTGCACGGACAGCCCGGACGCCCGGACGTCGTTGACGAGGCGGGTCAGGAAGTTGTCGTAGTCGGTCCAGTTGCCGTTGTCGCCGGGAAAGCGGGAGATCCCGGCTCCGTCCGCGCCCCACAGATCATGCGGCAGCAGGATGAACTGGCCGCCGAGGGCGGTGGTCCGACGTGCCTGGGCGAGGGTGGAGCTCCATCGACGGTCGTAGGTTCCGCCGACCCAGCCGCTCCCGGGCAGCTGCGCGCCGCCGGCCCGCATGTACTGGAACTTGACGTCTCGGTAGAAGTGGTCGGCCGGACCGCTGGCGTTCTCGGTCATGCCGTAGATCCAGCCGGACGCGCGGTAGGTCGGCGTACCGCTGGTCGTGGCGAAGTCGACGCTGATCGACTCGTCGGCCGCCTGGGCCGGGGACGCGGCGACGGTTACGGCGGCGGCGAGCAGGCAGCCGACCAGGAGTGGGGCGACGAGCGCGCGGGCTCGTCCTGGCCTGCCGCGGGACGGGGTTTTCACGGGCGGCTCCTTGGTGGGGCGTGGGGGGACGCTCTCCGGAGGGCTGCGCTTGCGAATCGATTCGCACGGATCGTAGGGCGAGGAACTGAACCGTGTCAATGAAGTGACGGTCGGATGAAGTCGGTGTTTCCCGGTGAAACGCTCGATGCGACCGACTATCCCTTGACCACCGGGCATGGCTGGACCTATCTTCGTGCGAACCGTTTTCTCGAACCGATTCGCCTCATGACCGGGCCGTGATCCGCCCCGCGACGGTCAACCCGCACCTCCACCTGACGATCGACTTGGAGTGAGGCAACACATGACAGGACTCAGTCGTCGGCGGCGCCTGGCCGCCGTCGCCGTGATAGCGCTGGCCGCAGCGGCAGGCAGTGCCTGCTCGTCGTCCGGCGACGACCCCACCGGCGGTGCCCCCTACCTCGTCTGGGACCCGTATCCGCAGTTCGCCGACGACTCCGAATGGGTCGCGCTGCTCAAGAAGTGCGGCACCTCGGCGGGGGTGACGGTCGAGCGGACCGGCTACGACACCACCGACCTGACCAACAAGGCGCTGCTCGCCGCCCAGCAGGGCAATTCGCCGGACGTGCTGATCGTGGACAACCCGGTCATCTCCACACTGGCCGAGGCTGGCGCGCTCACCACCACCGACGACAACAAGCTGGACGTCTCGGCCATGGAGCCGAACCTGCTCGGCGCCGGCCAGAGCGAGGGCAAGACGTACGGGGTGCCGATCGGGGCGAACACCCTCGCGCTCTACTACAACAGGGACCTGCTGACCGCCGCCGGCGTCGATCCGGCCACGATCAAGGACTGGACCTCGCTGACCGTCGCGCTGACCAAGGTCAAGACCGCGGGGAAGAAGGGCATCACCTTCTCCGCAATCGGCACCGAGGAGGGCAGCTTCCAGTTCCTGCCCTGGTTCTGGGGATCGGGAGCGCAACTGACCAGCCTGGATTCGCCGCAGGCGGTGTCCGCGCTGACGCTGTGGACGGACTGGGTCAAGCAGGGCCATGCCCCGAACTCCGTCATCAACAACACCCAGACCACGAGCTGGCAGGAGTTCGCCACCGGGAACTACGCTTTCGCCGAGAACGGCACCTGGCAGCTGGCCAACGCGGAGAAACTCGGCTTCTCGTACGGGATCATCGCGATCCCGGCCAGCGCGGGCGGCCCGGCACCGGCGCCCACCGGCGGTGAGTTCGTCTCGATCCCGGTGCAGGAGAACACCGGCCGGTACGAGACGTCGCAAAAACTCGTTGCCTGTCTGACCAGCGCCGACAACCTTCTCACCACCGACACCACGCTCTCCTACGTCGCACCCGTCGCCGCCGTCCAGGAGCGGCAGGCGGCTGCGGACCCCAAGCTCAAGGTCTGGGTGGAGGCGGTTCGGGCGGCCAAGGGCCGCACCGGTGACAACCTCGGCACGAAGTACCCGAAGATCTCCGAATCCCTGTGGACCGCGGTGCAGGCAGCGCTCAGCGGCGGGAAGTCGCCGCACGAGGCGCTGACCGCCGCGCAGGCCGCAGCCGCGACCAGGTAAGCGTGCCGAACCGACACCATGCCGTCCACGACACAGACCTCCACCGCCGCACGGGACCGGGGTGGGGCGGCGACGGCCGCCCCACCCGGGCCTCTGCCGTCCCGGGTCCGCCGGCCCAGCCGATGGCTGGCGTGGGGCTTCCTGGCACCCGTGACCGTCTACCTGATCGCCTTCTACGCCTACCCGCTCTACCGCAATGTCGAGTTGAGCCTGCGCGAGTACAGCGTCCGCTCCTTCGTGCAGGGCGGCGCGCCCTTCGCCGGCCTCGACAACTACTGGACGGTCCTGACCGACCCGGCCTTCGGGCCGACCCTGGCGCACACCCTGGTCTTCACCGCCGTGTCGCTCGTCTTCCAGTTCACCATCGGGATGGCCCTGGCCCTCTTCTTCCACCAGCACTTCCCGCTGTCGCGCACGCTGCGGGCGTTGATCCTCGTACCGTGGCTGCTGCCCCTGATCGTCTCGGCGTCGACCTGGTCGTGGCTACTCAACAGCGACTCGGGGCTGGTCAATGCGGCGCTCGGCCTCGTCGGCATCGACCGGGTCAACTGGCTCACCTCGCCGGGCTGGTCGCTCACCTCGGTGATCATCGCGAACGTCTGGATCGGCATCCCGTTCAACCTGGTGGTGCTCTACAGCGGCCTACAGGCGATCCCGGCCGAGTTGTACGAGGCGGCCGCGCTCGACGGCGCGACGGGATGGCAACGGTTCTGGTCGATCACCTTGCCGGTGCTGCGCCCCGTCTCCGCGATCACGCTGCTGCTGGGGTTGATCTACACGCTGAAGGTCTTCGACATCATCTGGATCATGACCAGGGGTGGTCCGACCGACTCCTCGGCCACCCTCGCCACCTGGTCGTACCGACTCGGCTTCGGCAATCTGCTGCCCGAGTTCGGACCGGGTGCGGCCGTCGGCAACCTGCTCATCGTGATGGCCCTGATCGCCGGGCTCGGCTACATCCGGGTCGAGCGGAGGCAGCACCTACGATGACCACTTCGACACCTCGGGCCTGGTGGAAGACCGGCATCGGCGTGGTGCTGACCGGGCTGATGCTCTTCCCCGTCTATTGGATGATCAATGTGTCGTTCACCCGGGACCAGAACATGCGGGCCAGCCCTCCACACCTGATCCCGACCGACGGCACCTTGGACGGCTACCGGGCGGTGCTCGACCAACAACTGCCGTACCTCGGCACCAGCCTCCTGGTCGGCCTCGGCACGGTCGCGCTGACCGTGGCGCTGGCCGCTCCCGCCGGATACGCGCTGGCGAAGCTCCGGCCGCCCGGCGGTCCGGCGCTGAGCTTCGTGCTGCTGATCGCGCAGATGATCCCGGGAATCATCATGGCGATGGGCTTCTACGCCATCTATCTCAATCTCGGCGTGCTGAACACGCTGCCCGGGCTGATCCTGGCCGACTCGACCCTGGCGGTGCCGTTCGGCGTGTTGATCTTCACGGCCTTCATGTCCGGAATTCCCGACGAGCTGCTCCAGGCCGCCCTGGTCGACGGCGCTGGTCGGCTGCGGACCTTCTGGTCGGTCGTGCTGCCGGTCAGCCGCAACTCGATCATCACGGTGTCGCTCTTCGCGTTCCTGTGGTCCTGGTCGGACTTCGTCTTCGCCTCGACCCTCGCCGGCGGCGGCGACCACCAGCCGATCACCCTCGGCATCTACCACTACATCGGCAACAACAACCAGCAGTGGAACGCCATCATGGCCACCGCTGTCGTCGCCTCCATCCCTGCCGCCGTGCTGCTGCTCCTGGCCCAGCGGTACGTCTCGACGGGCGTGACCGCCGGCGCCGTCAAGGACTGACCACCCGCACCACAGAAGGGCATCCGCCACCCATGACCGTCGCCCCGTCCGGTCCGGAATTCCCCATCCAGGACATCCCGTTCAGCTACCGCGGATCCTGGTTCAACATCTCCCCGGTGGTAGCCGAGAAGACGTACGCCGACGATCTGCACCTGGTCTCCCACCAGACCGGGCTGCACCCCGTACTGCGCCTCGCACCCGCGGTCGCCGGCACCACGGTCGTCGCCACGCCCGCGCTGCTGACCTGGCGGAACGGCATGGACCGGATCGAGGCCGTCTACGACGGGACGGAGACCCTGCGGATCCGGGGCCGACGGCTCGGCCTGCGGGTAGCGGCGGCCGCGAGCACCCTCACCCCGTTCAGCGGCACCTACCTGTACCTCGACCCGGTCGACGGGTCGCATGTGTTCACCTCGTACGAGACCGGTCGCCGCTACCGGATCACGGTGCTCTCCGGCGCTCTTGAGCGGACCGACGGCGTGGAGGCGCTCGGCACCGCTGACCGGTCCCTCGAACTCGCCGGCGACCAACCCTGGGAGATCGCGATCGAGGAGTACGCTACCGCCCGCCGTCCGTACGCCGGATCCGTCGCCTTTGAGCAGTTGTGCCACGACCGGATCGCCGAGTTCACCACGTTCGTCGACGCGGTCGCGCCGTGGCGCGGTGCGGACACCCCGGCCGCCGAGCTGGCCGCATACGTACTGTGGTCAGCCACTGTCGCCCCGGCGGGCTTCGTCACCCGGCCGGCCGTCCTCATGTCCAAGCACTGGATGGACAAGGTATGGAGCTGGGACCACTGCTTCAACGCGATCGCCCTGGCGGCCGGCGAGCCGGAGCTGGCCTGGCACCAGTTCCACCTGCCGTTCGACCACCAGGACGAGGCCGGCGCCCTACCCGACTCGGTCACCCACTCCGAGGTCCTGCACAACTACGTCAAGCCCCCCATTCACGGCTGGGCCCTACGACACCTGCGCCGACGCCTTTCCCGGCAGCCGGACCGGGCGGCGCTGGCCGAGACGTACGACCGGCTGGCCCGCTGGACCGGGTTCTGGCTCGACGCGCGCCGAGCCCTCGGCCAGGATCTGCCCCACTACCAGCACGGCAACGACAGCGGCTGGGACAACGCGACCACCTTCGACGACGACCGGGTCCTCCAGACGGCCGACCTCGCCGCGTTCCTGGTCTCGCAGCTTCGCTGCCTGGCCGACCTCGCCACCGAGCTCGGCGAGCCCGCCGACTTCTGGTCCCGGGAGGCCGACCGGATCCGCAGGGCCATGCTCCGGGACCTGTGGGACGGCGAACGCTTCACCGCCCGCAGCCCCCATACCGGGCAACGGCGGGCGAGTCGCAGCCTGCTCGACCTGATGCCCGTCGCGCTCGGGGCCGACCTGCCCGCGCCGGTCGCCGCCGCACTGGCTCGGGGCGCGGAAACCCACCTGACCACGCACGGGCTGGCCACTGAGCCGCCGGACTCGGCCCACTATGTTGCCGACGGCTACTGGCGTGGGCCGATCTGGGCACCCTCCACCGTCCTCGTCGAGGACGGCCTGCGGCGGGCCGGACAGACCAGGATCGCCGACGACATCAGTCGACGATTCCTCGCGCTGTGTGAGAAGTCCGGGTTCGCGGAGAACTTCGACGCCGAAACCGGTGCCGGACTCCGGGACCGCGCGTACACCTGGACCGCCAGCAGCTACCTCATCCTCGCCGCCGCCCAGGAGGAGCGGCGGATAGCGGGTGGGTAGGTAGCGGCACCGACTGAGCAGGCCCGGCCTGGGCCACCGAGGCCAAGGCCCCGTTCCGGGCCCTCGGCCGGTTCAGCGGGACCAGACTGGACCGGTGCTGGAGCGCAACGAGATGGGCGGGCTGTACAGCCGGTGGCGGGGCACGGCCCCGGGCGTGGCGATGATCTCCAGCAGCAACGACACGGCCTCGGCGCCCATGTCAACCATCGGAACGTCCGCAGCGGTCAACGGCGGGCGGAAATCCTCCGCCCAGTGCTGGGCGGCGACGCCGGTGACGGAGAAGTCGCGCGGCACGGAGAGCCCGGCGCTGGTCAGTGCACGCTGCATCCCGGGTAGCGCGGCCTCGTTGATGGTGGCCACCGCCGTGACGTCCGGATGTGTCGCGAGCAGTTGTTCCACGCACGCCTCGCCGGAGGCCGTGTCGTCACCGCAGCAGACCTCCACGCCGGTCATCCCCCGCTCCGCCGCCGCCGCCCGGAAACCAGCAAGCGCTCGATGGCTGGGGCCGTAGCCCGCGGCCACCAACTCGGCGGAGCGGTTCACGAGTGCCACGTGTCGGTGCCCCAGATCGGCCAGGTGGTGCACGCACCGGGCGATCAGCCCCGCGTAGTCGATGTCGATCCAGCTCATGCCGTGCGGCTCGGCGGTCCGCCCGATCGTGACGAAGGGCAGACCGGCCTTGGCCAGCCGAGTCACTCGCTCGTCCGCCAACCGGATCTCCATCAGGACTACACCGTCCACCCGACGTCCGGTGACGATCCGCTCGAACGACCGGTCATGGTCGCCACCGGACGGGGAGAGCAGCACATCGAGGTCATGGCGAGCGGCGGCCTCGACGACGCTGGCGACGAAACCCAACTGCATGTCGGTCAACCGCTGGCTTGCCGGAGGGATCACCAGCCCGAGGGTGCGGGTGCGTCCTTCCTTCAGAGCACGGGCGCTGGCGTTCGGTCGGTAGTCCAGCTCGTCGATGACCGCCTGGATCCGCTGCCGGGTCGCCTCCGACACGGTCCGCTTCCCGCTCAGCACGTAGGAGACGGTGCTGCGGGACACCCCCGCCCGGCGGGCGATCTCCCCGATGTTCATACACGCCCTCGAATCGATTCTCTCCCCCGACACGGGGACGCACCACGCTTCGCTGACGAGCATATCCGTCCTGAATCCCGCCCCTGGCGCAGGAACTGCTGCACAGCCACCATTCGCGCAGGTTGACGATCTTCGTCTGTTGGTGACTGCCGCGGGAACGGTCTGACCACGATCCCTGTCGCGCCTGCCGACCAGTCGCACCGTCAGGATGTTGCTCAGCCTGCGGAGGGCGTCGTCCCCGAGGTAAGGGTTGCACCGAACGTGAGTGCGTCCGCCAAGTCTCGCAAGCCACCCGGATCGACAATGAACCGGGTGTCGATCTGAATCCTGTGGATCTGCGGATGTTCGCCGAGAACGTCCGCGAGCTGTGATGTTCCCGAACGACCCGTACCCGCTACGAAGATCGGTGAGGGGGCAGACTTGGCGTAAAGCTGAGTCTCGGCACCGCGCCCGCGCAAACGAAAATAGACGATGATCGCACCGCGATCCTGGAGGTAGGCGGTCACGTCCTGGACCCTGGCGTCGGCGGCCACCTGGCCGGTGCCGGCGAGTTGGGCGAGGATCTCGGTCGGATGCGGCGTTCGGGCCAGTAGATCCAGCGGGGATGTTCGTCGGGGTTGGTGGGCGCTGGCGTAGCCGTGTCGGCAGCGGTAGCCGGGATGCCCGTGCACCCAGTGCGGTTGCGGCCGCCGCCCGCACCGCTGGCAGATCAGCAGACCGGTCAGCGTGTACGCCCGGGCTGATCAACATGCGGTGTCGCCGCCGCGCTGGTCTGCTGCACCGCGCGGAGGTCGGCCTCGCTGACCAGGACGGCACGGGTGCTGAGCAGCAGTGCCCTCGTATCTGCCATGACGTGGCCCTGCACGCCCAGGTCGAACATACGGCGATGACGACCTCCGCCCGGAATAATTGGGTATATGCGCTCTCGGGTTCTCCTGGTCGCCGCAGCAGCACTATCAGCCCTGCAAGGCTGCACCGCAGCGGAGCCATCAGCCCCGGAGCACCACCCGCCAGCCGTCGGGCAGCCCGTCGTGCTGGACACGCGCGCACGTTGGGAGACCTCCGCCTGGTTGGCGGCCCGGGGCTCGTTCTGCGTACGCGCCGCCCGCACAGACGGGCACCGGGATGACCGGGTGACCGAGACGATCTTCTGTGACCCGGCGCCAGCGGCTCTGGACACCATCGGTCCACCGCTACTGCCCGACAAGCCGCAGCCCTACGCCCTGCCCCCGGACCCGCAGGAGCAGAAGATCATCCTGGTCGGAACCGTACGCGGCGACATCACCAGCGTCTCCGTGACCATGTTCGGTCAGACCGCCACGAGCACGGTTCACCGGCTGCCCGCGACCGGTGACCGCCAGGTCGGCGCCTACGCGGTGTGGCTTCCCCGTAGCGGCCCCGAACGCGACGGCATGAAACTCTCCGACATCACTGCCGTCATCGGCCGCAACGCCGCCGGAAGCATCGTCGCTCAGCTGTGACTGGAGGGCAGCCTCGGCCGGGAACGGCCCCTCCCGCTACTCGATCTCCCATCTTTGTCCGCCCCTGCCACCCACTGCGCCAAGTACCGACGAAGATTCAGCGCCGTAGACCCCTGAAGACCACACCTGGCCTTCGCATCGGACCCCGGCGCTCGTGATGCTCCGTTGCACACCAGTTCTCGGATCGCCGCGATCATCGTCGAGACACCTGGTTCCGGCGCGATCAGCTGATCGACGGCCCAGAAGTAGCTGCCGTTCGCAACCTCACCTGTCTTACGCCGGCATCCGGTTGGGTGTCCCTGGCCTGCGGCGGTGCGAGGTAGCGCTGAGGGCAGATCGGGGTTCGGGGCAGTTGCCGCTGTAGTAAGTTTTAGA